>NZ_JASHDO010000011.1:0-56931 GCF_047463615.1 Streptococcus infantis
AAGCTTCTCTAAGCTATAGCCTTGTTTTCTAAGTTCATAGATCTGAACTTTATCATCATAAGTTAATTTCATAATAAAAACACCCCAAAAGTTAGATTTTTATGTCTAACTTTTGGGGTGCAGTTCATAACTACCCGACATTATGCGTTTTTATTATTATAAAGATTCTATGCTAGCTTGATAGACTGATCAATTGCTACTTGGCCTCATACCAAGTCACGCCTTCATTTTCATCAGCAATCAGGGGCACACTAAGTTGAATGGCTTCTTCCATGGTTTGTTTGACTAATTTTTTCATCTCTGCCAATTCTGACTTAGGCACTTCAAGAACGATTTCATCGTGTACTTGTAACAGCATCTTAGTTTGATAACCACCTGCTACCAAGGCCTTATCTAGCTGAATCATAGCGATTTTGAGAATATCTGCAGCCGAACCTTGAATAGGGGAGTTGATAGCTGTACGCTCTGCAAAACCACGAATGTTAAAGTTACGCGAATTGATATCTGGCAACTCACGACGACGTTTGAAGAGAGTCTCTACATAACCCTTATCACGCGCCTCACGAACGACTTCATCCATGTAGTTTTTAATACCTGGGAAGCGTTCAAAATAGGTTTCAATGTAAGCCTTAGCCTCTTTACGGCTGATACCTAGGTTATTGGATAAACCAAAGTCTGAAATTCCGTAAACCACTCCAAAGTTGACAGCCTTGGCATTGCGACGGTCGTTTGGAGTCACATCCTCAGGACGTTCAATTCCAAAGACACGCATGGCTGTCGAGGTATGGATATCAGCTCCCTCTTGGAAAGCCTTGATTAAATGCTCATCTTTAGAGATATGCGCCAAAACTCGCAATTCAATCTGTGAATAGTCAGAGCTGAGAAGGACACTATCCTCCCACTCTGGCACGAAAGCCTTACGAATGAGGCGACCTTGTTCCAAGCGAACAGGAATATTTTGCAAGTTTGGATCCACACTAGACAGACGCCCTGTCTGAGTTAAATCTTGGACATATCGCGTGTGAATCTTGCCATCATGCAAAATCCAGTCCTGCAAACCAATCACATAAGTCGATTGAATCTTAGCAATCTGACGGTAATCGAGAATTTTCTTAACGATTGGAGCAATAGGGGCTAGACGTTCCAGGACATCTACTGCTGTCGAGTAACCGGTCTTGGTTTTCTTGGTGTATTCGAGAGGGAGACCTAGCTTTTCAAAAAGCAATTCGCCAAGTTGTTTAGGTGAGTTGATATTAAATTCCTCACCAGCTAGTTCATAAATCTCTTGCGTCAGCTTTTCAATAACAAGCTCATTTTCAGCCTGCATTTCAAGCAAGGTTTCTTTTTTGACCTTGATTCCAGCGATTTCCATCTTAGCAAGAACAAAGGCCAGAGGCTGCTCCATTCCATAGAGAAGGTCTAGTTGCCCATTCTCACTTAACTTGTCAAGTAAAACAGGCTCTGTCTCAATCAATACAGCAACCTTACGAGCTAAGTGTTCCAAGAATTTCTCTCGCTCAGGGATAGCTTTCTTGACACCCTTGCCGTAGAAAGTTTCATCATCAACCAAATAAGTCTGACCATAAAGACTAGCGATGGTCGCAATTTCATTGTCCTCCACAGTCGAAAGGAGGTATTTAGCCAAACGGCTGTCAAAGGCAGGCGCCTGCAAATCCAGACCAAAACGATGCAAAAGAACTTTAGCTTTCTTAAAGTCATACACTTTCAGAGCTGTTTTTTCTAGAAAATCCTTAAGAATCGAAGCCTGCAGAAGTTCCAACTTGTCTGTAGCGTAGAGCTTGTCCCCGCAAGACCAGGCAAAACCAACCAAATCATCTGTATGGTAGTTTTCTCCAAAAAGTTCAAAGTGAAAGATAGAGTCAGCACTCAGCATATCTTGACTCACTTTGTCAACCATGGTAAAGTCCAAACTCTCAGCCACATCACTTGAAGATACATTCAAAGCTTGTTTGAGCTGTTTAAAGCCCATCTCATCGTAAAATTTACTTAAACTTTCCACATTTGGACCACTATAGACCAAATCATCTAGCCCAATCTCGATTGGTGCCTTGGTATCGATTGTTGCCAGTGTTTTAGACAGAAAGGCCTGTTCCTTGTCATTAACGAGATTTTCCTTCATCTTGGAAGCCTTCATGCCATCGATATTTTCATAAATACCTTCGAGCGACCCGTGTTCTAACAAGAGCTTAATACCTGTCTTTTCACCAATCTTAGTTACGCCAGGGATATTATCTGACTTGTCTCCCATGAGGGCCTTAAGGTCAATAAATTGAGCTGGTGTGATTCCCATCTTTTCCATGAGGTATTCTGGAGTAAAAGCCTCAAACTCAGCCACACCTTTCTTAGAAATCTCAACCACGGTATGCTCATCAGTCAACTGGATTAAGTCTTTGTCCCCGCTGACAATGGTCACATCAAAAGCATCCTTCTCAGCCAAGCGACCTAGAGTACCGATGATGTCATCTGCCTCATACTGAGCCAATTCATAATGGCGAATTCCAAGATGGTCTAGCAACTCACGAATAAAAGGAAATTGCTCTCTAAACTCATCTGGAGTTTTAGCACGACCACCCTTATAGTCTGCATACATCTCTGTACGGAAAGTCGTCTTCCCCGCATCAAATGCCACCAAGATATGGCTAGGCTCAACACGCTCTAGCAAATGATTCAACATAAGGTGAAAACCGTAGATTGCATTGGTATGTAATCCATTGTCATTTTTAAAACGATCCAGCTGCTGATAAAGAGCGAAAAAAGCTCGAAAAGCAACTGAAGATCCATCAATCAATAATAATTTTTTCTTGTCCATACACCCATTATAAAGGAAAGCAGGGAAAAATACCATTGCTAAGAGTTAGATTATTGGTGAAGGCTTATTGGGGTGATTCTTCCACTCGCGCACCGTTGCTGTCAACTTGGAAACCATCGATTGTCGTATCTACTGCCAATTCTCCAGATGCATTCACGTAATAATATTTCCCTGAGACTTGGAACCACTGACTAGTCTTCATAGCTCCCGAGTTTTCAAGATAATACCAAATGCCTTTGTCCTTCAACCAACCTGTCTGCATTTCGCCAGACGATTTCAAGTAATACCACTTGGAGCCATCTTTTAACCAGCCCGTAGTCATTGTACCATCAGCTTGTAAATGATACCAACTTCCATTTATCTTTTTCCAACCGACTGCTTTCTGACCATTTTCATAATAGTACCAAATTGTTCCTTCTTTTTCCCACCCATTTTTAGAACGAGAGTTTCCTTCCAGCTGGACATATCTTCGACTACCAGTTCGTGATAGATAAGAAAGCCATTTATAGCCATCTTTTTCAAGAGTCTGATCATAATGAACGCTTTCTCCCGCATAATAATAATCGATAATAGTGGCAGTCAGTGAGGCCTGATCCCTAATGGCAGCTTTTTCTGTAAAAATATGTGTCCCGCTAGAGACGGGAGCAGACTGATAATTTCCTGCGCTAGTATTCCCCACATCTTTAAAATGGATAAATCCAGTCATAGAATTGGCCTTTACCGTTCGTCGATTATACCTTTCTCTGACTCCATAATTGTATTCTTCAATTTCAATCATATCACCAAAGACATTGGATACCCAAGCGACATGGCCATACTGTCCACTTGTATCCCAAGCGATAGAACCGATTGCTGGACGCTGATCTACACGATAACCTTCTCGTTTAGCACGATACCCCCAATCCTTAGCATTTCCATACGCAGCAGGCAGTTCAAAACCATTGACACTACTTAAACGAAAGGCAGCGAAAGACGTACACTGTCTAGAATACATGCGCCACTTATCAATTTCTTGACTTCCATTTTTATAATAATAGGGATAATCATCTCCTCGTGCCAGCGATCCATTGTTTGCCTGATTGGCATGAACAGCTCCTCCACCAAACAAAAAAGCCCCCGCTAACAATAGAGAAGTTGTTCCAACAACTGTTTTTCTAAGAGCAAATCTCTTTTTACTTCCTGCTTTACTGAATGTCATTCATTCTCCTTCAAATAGTTAGATTTTTGAGGTTGACCTCATCTATATTATTCGAAAGAAAAAGAAAAAAGTGAGAAAACTTCCCACTTTCAAGCTTAATCCAAATAGTGAATTAAATTCTTTTCCGTTAAAATATCTGAATATGTGAAAGATTCAACATAGACATTAGCTTGCTTGTCTCCTTCAACATTTCCAAACTCAATGATGAAGAGCGATGGATAAACCTCAATTAGTTTTCCTAAACGATTTTTTTGGCGTTTACGACCATTTTCTAAGGTCATTTCCACCACTTGTCCCTCATGCGCCTTAATCTCTTCTTTGATTTTTTTCATTTTAGCCACATCTGTAAATGCGTCTGTCATCTTGGTTCCTCCATCTTCGAAATACTTGAAAATTTATTATATTCTTTTTGGAAAATCAATTCTACCGTTCCGCGAGCACCGCTACGGTTTTTCTCGATAATCACTTCTACTTTATTATTTGGAATGCCTTCCTCTTCTTCACCACCGCGCTCATAATAGTCATCACGATAGAGAAAGGCTACGATATCAGCATCCTGCTCAATAGATCCAGATTCACGAATATCAGACAAGACTGGTCTCTTATCTTGACGTTGTTCAACTCCACGGGACAGCTGACTGAGAGCTATAACTGGAACTTTGAGTTCTTTCGCTAAGATTTTCAACTGACGCGAAATTTCAGATACTTCTTGTTGACGATTTTCCCGACCAGTTCCTGTGATAAGTTGGAGATAGTCAATCAAAATCAAGCCTAGATTACCTGTTTCCTGAGCCAGTTTACGGGAACGGGAGCGAATTTCTGTGATCCGAATCCCAGGTGTGTCATCAATATAGATACTTGCATTAGCTAAATTTCCCTGAGCAATCGTATACTTACGCCATTCTTCCTCAGTCAATTGGCCCGTACGGATAGAATGCGACTCTACCAAACCTTCCGCAGCCAGCATACGATCGACCAAGCTTTCAGCACCCATTTCCAGAGAGAAAATAGCAACTGTCTTGTCTAATTTGGTTCCGATATTTTGCGCAATATTCAAAGCAAAGGCTGTCTTACCAACCGCAGGACGAGCTGCCAAAATAATCAATTCTTCCTCATGCAGACCTGTCGTCATGTGATCTAAATCTCGATAACCTGTCGCAATACCCGTGATATCCGAAGTCTGTTGAGAACGAGCTTCTAAATTCCCAAAGTTGATATTCAATACATCGCGAATATTTTTAAAGCCATTTCGATTGGCATTCTCACTAACGTCAATCAAGCCTTTTTCTGCACGAGCAATAATTTCGTCAGCAGGTTGAGAAGCTTCATAGGCTAGGTTTACAGACTCTGTCAACTTAGCAATTAGTCGTCTAAGCATAGCCTTTTCTGCTACAATTTTAGCATAGTATTCCGCATTGGCAGAGGTTGGCACCGAATTGACAATCTCAACCAGATAAGACAAGCCTCCAATAGTTTGTAAATCACCCTGGCTATCTAGTATCGTCCGAACTGTGGTTGCGTCAATAGCATCTCCACGATCAGACAAATCAACCATAGCTTGAAAAATCAAACGGTGAGCATACTTAAAGAAGTCCTGTGAATCAATATATTCTCGGACAAAAACGAGTTTAGTCTCATCAATAAAAATGGCTCCTAAAACAGATTGTTCTGCCAGGATATCTTGAGGCTGAACACGCAGTTCTTCAACTTCTGCCATCAGACTTTCCTTCCTTTTACAATATTGTCAACCAATCGTAAATTATGCTTCCTTGACACGGAGATTGATTACACTTGTCACATCTTGATAAATCTTCACTGGAACATCAATCAAACCAACTGCTCGAATTGGTGATTGAACTTGAATATGGCGTTTATCAATTTTAATACCAAATTGTTTTTGCAATTCTTCTGCAATTTTCTTGTTGGTAATAGATCCAAATGTACGACCGTCTGGACCAACCTTTTCGACAAACTCAACGATTGTTTCTTCTGCTTCCAGTTTTGCTTTAATTTCCTTAGCTTCTGCAAGCATCTCTGCATGTGCTTTTTCTTCTGATTTTTGTTTACCACGCAACTCACCAATAGCTTGAGCTGTCGCTTCCTTAGCAAGGTTTTTCTTAATTAAAAAGTTTTGTGCATATCCAGTTGGCACTTCTTTAATTTCACCTTTTTTTCCTTTACCTTTAACATCTGCTAAAAAGATTACTTTCATTCTTCTGACTCCTTTTCTTTTGTTTCATTAAAAATAACTGTTTTTAGTTTATCTCCTGCTTCTTGCAGGCTCATATCTGTCAACCGCGCTGCAGCTAAGTTAAAGTGACCACCGCCACCTAACATTTCCATAATTCGCTGGACATTAATCTTACTTCTACTTCGGGCAGAAATAGAGATTGCTCCTTGACTATTCTTAGCAAGTACAAAGCTGGCTTCTATACCAGACATGGCAAGCAAAGCATCAGCAGCTTTACTAATAACAACCGTATCGTACTCTTTATCCTCCAAAGCTTGAGCAACCAGAATTGATGGTTGTACCATCTGCCCTTGTAAAATTAACTCATTCACCAAACGATATTCTTCAAAATCCGTTGCCGCAACCTCCTGAATGACAATACTATCACTGCCTCTTGTTCTGAGATAGCTTGCTACATCAAAGGTACGACTTGTTACGCGAGAGGTGAAATTCTTTGTATCCAACATCATTCCACCCATAAGAATACTAGCCTGAATACGACTCAAACGTGTTTTCTTAGAATTTTGAAATTGAATCAACTCCGTCACCAGCTCACTGGCACTGCTAGCTCCACTTTCTATATAAGTAATGACTGCATTATCTGGAAAATCTTGGTCTCGACGGTGATGGTCAATGACAATTGTCTGTGTAAACAAGTCATAAAACTCTTTAGATAAGGTCAAAGCCGTCTTGGAATGGTCTACCATCACAAGCAAGGAACGTTTGGTAACCATTGTCATAGCCTGGCCTAAAGGAAGAAGTTTTGAAACACCCTCCTCTTCCAAATAGTTAACCGCTCGAGCAATATCTGGAGACATCTGTGTAGGTTCATAAATCACATAACTCTCTTCCAGTACATTACTCGAAAACAACTGCATTCCAACCGCTGATCCAAGAGCATCCATATCCAGATTCTTATGACCAACCACAAAAACTCGATCGACACTTTTAAGTTTATCTGAAATAGCTGTCATCATGGCACGAGTTCGTGTCCGAGTACGTTTAACAGATGCAGCTGAACCTCCTCCAAAGTAGATTGGATTTTTAGTTTCATCATTCTCTTTTACGACAACTTGGTCACCACCACGAACTTCAGCTAAGTTGAGATTAAGAAGAGCCACCTTCCCAATCTGATCATGATTCCCATCACCATAGGAAACTCCCATACTCATCGTTAGTGGTAAACTCCGTTGCTTGGCTTCTTCACGAAAGGTATCAATCACAGAAAACTTATCCTGCATCAAGTGACCAAGTACAGTGTAGTCAGTAAATAGATAAAACCGATCCATACTCACTCTACGAGAAAACATGGCATGTTTCCCAGCAAATTCTGAAACAAAATTTGCAACAAAACTATTGATATGACTAATGTCTGATTCAGACGTTTCATTTTCCAAATCATCATAGTTATCAACTGAGATAATCCCGATTACCGGTCTACTTGTCACAAGCTCAACAGTCGCCTCATACTCACCAGAAACATCAAAAAAGTATAAGACACCTGAATTTCTATCTAAATGCACTGCATAACGTTTCTCCCCAACAATGGCATAAGACCCTGGAGTAGAAATCGAACTCTTTAAAATCTTTTGAAATTGAGGAAAATCAATTTCTCCATCCTCAGTTGTCAAAATTAATTCCGCATAGGGATTGAACCATTCAATCTCACTGCTGTGCATATTTAATTTAACAACCCCGACAGGCATTTGCTCTAGAAGGGCACTCAAACTATCCGTAGCCTGATGATTGACATACTGGATTTGCTCGATATCCGTTTTTTTGTAGTATTTTTTCTGGAAATTAAATAGCAGAACATAGAATACTAAAAATAAAAATAGGCTCGCTATAGTGACAAAATCATCCTTTACAAACACAATCAAAATAGTCATCATCGTAAAGGTTACCATAGCAATCAGGTATATAAAAAAGGGATTTATTTCATTTTTTTTCATTCCAAACCTCTTGCGCATTATTATACCACAAAAGTAGTCAAAATGCGACTTTTAAAGAGGTATCTCTAGCTGCCAACTTCAGATTTCCAAACTAAAAAGTGGTTTACACTAGTGTAAACCACTTTTACAGACTAATCATTAAGATTCTTTAACTTCCAGAAGACCGATATCTCCATCTTCACGACGATAGATTACATTTGTTGTTTCGTCTTCAACATCTACATAGATGAAGAAATCATGTCCCAACAAGTCCATTTGAAGAATTGCTTCTTCCAAATCCATAGGTTTCAAATCAATTTGTTTTGAACGAACAACTTTTGGTTGCACTACATCTAACTCTTCAACTAAAGCATCTGTAAAGAGTTGACTTGTTGATACTTTATTTCTATTTTTGCGCTCAATCTTTGTTTTATTTTTACGGATCTGACGCTCAATCTTATCTGTCACCAAGTCAATAGAACCGTACATATCTTGAGAAATGTCTTCTGCACGAAGAGTAATAGATCCAAGCGGAATGGTTACTTCAACTTTAGCAGTCTTTTCACGGTAAACTTTCAAGTTTACACGCGCATCCAATTCTTGGTCTGCTTGGAAGTATTTTTCGATCTTTTCGAGTTTAGAAACTACATAATCACGAATTGCTTCTGTTACTTCTAGGTTTTCACCACGGATACTATATTTAATCATATAAGTACCTTCTTTCTAAACATATTTGTTTTTCTAATTATATTATAACGCTTTCATAAAATTATTGCAAACTTTTTCCTCATCTTGCGAGGGAAAAAGTTTTAATATTCTGACAACCAGCTCCTAAAAGCATACTTTTAAGACGATTTAAAGTAGTTCCCGTCGTGTAAATATCATCAAAGAGTAAGATATTTTCTGGGAGCTTTACACCATCTTTCAGGAAAAATGGAAACTCTGTAAGTAAACGATCTGCTCGATTTTTTGAAGAGCTAGCTTCGACTTCGTTTTTAACCAAAATATCCAGATATGTTAGTCCAGTCTCCTTTATCAAACCCTCTACTTGATTAAAGCCCCTACTTTTGAAACGCTGCTCACTCAGAGGTACAATCACAATCTGATAACCCGTATACTTTTTTAACTCTTTTTGCAATATTTTAGAAAATACCTTTCTTAAAAGATAATCACCATCAAATTTATAGCGACTAAAATACTCTTTCATAGCCTGATTATAGGAATAAAGAGCCACATGATCAACCTTTACACCTTTTTTACACCAAAATTGACAATCTTGACAATTTGTTGACACATCTTTTTTGAAACACCTTGGGCAATGGTTGTCACCGATACTCTCAAAAGACGATAGACAAGATTCACAAACTAGTTCTGCCTCCTTTTTTAAACAGAGTAGACTAGTAAAGGTTAACTCAGTTTGCAAGCCTTTATCACACAATAAACACTTCACACTCCTGCCTCCCAATTCATTTGTTTAATCTCCTTTATAGCTTTCTTAATGGATAGATTGAGTCCGTCATGGAAAAATATAAGTTCTCCAGTAGGACGATCCATGCTTCTTCCAACTCGTCCACCAATTTGTACTAAACTTGACTTGGTAAAGAGTTGATGATTGGCTTCCACCACAAAAACATCTACACGAGGGAAGGTGACTCCACGCTCTAATATAGTTGTACTTATTAATATCGACAACTCTCCATCTCGAAAGGCTTGTACCTGTTCTAATCGGTCTTCTGTGATTGAAGATACAAATCCTATTTTCTCATTTGGAAACTTCTCCTGTAAAATTTCTTTTAGCTTTTCTCCCTTTTTAATCTCAGAGGCAAAGATTAGTAGGGGATAGGCTGTCTTTCTCTGTTTATCAATATATCTCTTTAGTGTTGGTGGTAAACGTTTTTTATCCAAATAACCATCAAAATTTGATAACCAAACGGGCTTGGGAACTATGAGAGGATTCCCGTGAAAGCGACGGGGTAAGCTAAGACGCTTTAACTCCCCTTGTTTAACTTTTCTATCTAACTCATCAGTTGACGTTGCTGTTAAAAATATTCTCAATCCGGTCTCCTTTACACAATTATTGACAGCATGGTAAAGCACAGGATTATCAACATAAGGGAATGCGTCTACTTCATCCACAATCAATAAATCAAAAGCTTGATAAAATTTTAATAGCTGGTGAGTAGTTGCTATAACCAAAGGAGTACGAAAATAAGGTTGCGAATTTCCATGTAGTAGTGCAATCTCACATGCAAAATCATTTTGTAGTCGTTTATGCAGCTCTAAACAAACATCTATCCGCGGACTTGCCAAACAAACAGCTCCACCTTGATCAATCACCTTGGCAACAACTTGGTAGATCATCTCTGTCTTACCAGCTCCTGTCACCGCATGTACCAAAGTAGCCTCCCTCTTATCTACTGCCTGAAGGAGTCCTTGTGATACCCGCTCTTGAAATGGAGTCAGTTGACCTGACCATTTGAGTACATCTTGCTCCGGAAACCTTTCTTGCGGAAAATAATAGAGTTCTTGATCACTTCTTATTCGCTTCATAATCAAGCATTCTCGACAATAAAAAGTACCAACAGGCAAATGCCAATCTTCTTGTATCTGACTACCACATCGCTGACAAGATAGTTGCCCCTTCTCTTTTTTCATAGATGAAATTGGTTTTGCTTGCTGTCTCTCATCATAACTTAATTCTTGTTCCGTAAAAAGGCGACCGAGATAATTTGGATTTACTTTCATATTTCTTTATTCGTAAAATGTAGAACTTTACGCTATTTTTTAGTACAATAAAACTATGGAATATAGAACTATAAAAGAGGACGGTCAAGTCCAAGAAGAAATCAAAAAATCACGCTTTATCTGTCATGCTAAACGTGTCTATAGTGAGGAAGAGGCTCGTGATTTTATCACAACTATTAAAAAAGAACACTATAAAGCTACCCACAACTGCTCTGCTTTTATTGTCGGTGAGCGTAGTGAAATCAAGCGAACTAGTGATGATGGAGAGCCTAGTGGAACTGCTGGCGTTCCTATGCTAGGAGTTCTGGAGAATCACAACCTTACTAATGTCTGTGTTGTAGTTACTCGTTATTTTGGCGGTATCAAACTAGGGGCTGGTGGTTTGATTCGCGCTTATGCTGGTAGTGTTGCCCTAGCAGTTAAGGAAATTGGCATTATTGAAATCAAAGAGCAGGCAGGGATACAGATTCACATGACCTATGCCCAGTATCAAGAATATGGAAATTTTCTTAAAGAGCATAATCTCATAGAATTAGAGACAAACTTTACAGACCAAGTTGATACTATGATTTTCATTGATAAAGAAAAGAAAGACGGTATCAAGGCTGATCTCATTGAATTTTTCAATGGAAAAGTTACTCTAACTGACAAAGGTTTACGTGAAGTTGAAGTACCTGTAAACCTATCGTAAAGAAAGGAAATATCATATGGCTTTTGGAAGATTAATTCAGGGACTCGCTGGAAACTTCAGTGAGCAAAGTAAAGAAGCTCTTACCCAGGAGTTTGGACAATATTTATTAGAAAATGAAGAAATTCAAAGCGGATATAAACTCATTCGTGACTCAATTATCTTTACAAATATCCGAATCATCTTTACAGATAAACAAGGGGCAACGGGACGGAAGATGTCTATCAAATCAATTTTCCTCATGAACATCGTCAATGTTGAGATGGAAACTGCTGGACTTGGGATTGATGATAGCGAGATTACGATTACTTATTTAGAAAATGCCTTTTTAAAAGCTCATAATGAGCACTTTAACTCTCACAAATTTGAATTTCCAAAGAAAACAGATATCGTACCTCTTTATACTTATCTATTTGAATTAGCTTATCACAATCGTTTAAATATTAACGGTTTGAATCACTGATATAAAAAAATCCTATCACTCCGATAGGATTTCTATATTTTACAAAAGTTAAAGTTAGCGTTATACTAGTAGCATCTTATATAAAGAGGTGCTAATATGACAATTTATAACAATATCACAGAACTCATCGGTAGAACACCGATTGTTAAATTAAATAACATTGTACCAGAAGGTGCAGCAGATGTTTATGTAAAACTTGAAGCTTTTAACCCAGGATCGTCAGTTAAGGACCGTATCGCCCTAAGCATGATTGAAAAAGCAGAACAAGAGGGTAAACTCAAACCTGGTTCTACCATTGTAGAAGCAACTAGTGGGAACACTGGTATTGGTCTCTCATGGGTTGGTGCCGCTAAAGGTTACAAAGTTGTCATCGTTATGCCTGAAACAATGAGCGTGGAACGTCGTAAAATTATCCAAGCTTATGGAGCTGAACTAGTCCTCACTCCTGGTAGCGAAGGAATGAAAGGTGCAATTGCAAAAGCGCAGGAAATTGCTGCTGAGCGTGATGGTTTCCTACCATTACAGTTTAATAACCAAGCTAACCCAGAGGTTCACGAAAGAACAACAGGAGCTGAAATTCTAGCTGATTTCGGAGCTGATGGTTTAGACGCCTTTGTTGCTGGTGTTGGTACTGGAGGAACTATTTCTGGTGTTTCTCATGCTCTTAAAACTGCTAACTCAAACATTCAAGTTTTTGCTGTTGAGGCAGACGAGTCAGCTATCTTGTCTGGTGAAAAACCAGGTCCTCACAAAATTCAAGGTATCTCTGCTGGATTCATTCCAGATACACTTGATACAAAAGCTTACGATGGTGTCGTTCGTGTAACATCAGATAATGCTCTTGCACTTGGCCGTGAAATCGGTGGAAAAGAAGGATTCTTAGTCGGTATTTCTTCTGCAGCAGCTATCTATGCAGCAATTGAAGTCGCTAAAAAACTTGGAGCAGGTAAAAAAGTCCTTGCGCTTGCACCAGATAACGGAGAACGTTATCTATCTACAGCACTCTATGAGTTTGAAGTATAGTCTCCTAAATACATTAAGCCCTAAGTATGGGGCTTTTTGTTTACCTTCAAAGGGATTCCTCTGAGTTCCCCTCCAACAAAAGAAAAGGAAGCTGATTTGCTTCCTTACTTTTTTATTAGTTATTCAAGGCTGCTGCCATTGTAGCTGCAACTTCTGCTTCAAAGTCGTTTGCAGCTTTTTCGATACCTTCACCAACTTCAAAGCGAGCGAACTCAACTACTGAAGCGTTAACTGATTCAAGGTAAGCTTCAACTGTCTTGCTGTCATCCATGATGTAAACTTGTGCAAGAAGTGTGTAAGCTTGGTCAACTTTAGTGTTGTCAAGCATGAAGCGATCCATTTTACCTGGGATGATTTTATCCCAGATTTTTTCTGGTTTACCTTCTGCAGCCAATTCAGCTTTGATAGCTTCTTCAGCTTGAGCGATTACTTCATCAGTCAATTGAGCTTTAGATCCGTATGCCAAGTGTGGAAGAGCTGGTTTACCAACCATAGCACGGCTTTCATTATCTTGGTCGATAACGTGGTTCAATTGTGCCAACTCATCTTTAACAAATTGCTCATCCAATTCTTTGTATGAAAGAACTGTTGGTTTCATAGCAGCGATGTGCATTGAAATTTGTTTAGCAAGTGCTTCGTCTCCACCTTCGATTACAGAGATAACACCGATACGTCCACCGTTGTGTTGGTATGCTCCAAAGTGTTGTGCATCTGTTTTTTCAATCAAAGCAAAGCGACGGAATGAGATTTTTTCTCCGATAGTCGCTGTTGCAGACACATAAGCTGCTTCAAGAGTTTCACCTGAAGGCATTGTCAAAGCAAGAGCTTCTTCGTTGTTAGCTGGTTTTCCTTCAGCGATTACTTTAGCTGTAGCATTTACCAACTCAACAAATTGAGCGTTTTTCGCAACGAAGTCAGTTTCAGCATTTACTTCAACAACTGCTGCAACGTTACCGTCAACATAAACACCAGTCAAACCTTCTGCAGCAACACGGTCAGCTTTCTTAGCTGCTTTTGCCATGCCTTTTTCGCGAAGCAATTCAATCGCTTTTTCGATATCGCCTTCCACTTCAACCAATGCTTTTTTAGCGTCCATAACACCAGCACCAGATTTTTCACGCAACTCTTTAACAAGTTTAGCTGTAATTTCTGCCATTTTGATTCTCCTATATTTTTTAAAAATAGGAGAGCCGGGCTAAGCCCCGCCCTCCTAGGTAATTACTATTTATTATGAATTAAGCGTTGTCGCCTTCTACAACTTCAACGATTTCTTCGATTGAGTCTGCTTGAGCTTCTGAAGCTGCAAATTCTGCTTCAACTGCTGCAACAGCATCTTCACCTTGGCGACCTTCGATGATAGCGTCTGCCAATTTAGCTGTAATCAACTTAACTGCGCGGATAGCGTCATCGTTAGCTGGGATGATTACATCGATATCGTCTGGATCAGTGTTTGTGTCAACCATCGCTACAACTGGGATTCCCAATTTTTTAGCTTCTTTAACAGCGATTTGCTCTTTATGTGGGTCAACTACGTACATTACATCTGGGATACGAGGCATATCTTCGATACCACCCAAGAATTTTTCAAGACGTGCACGTTGTTTGTTAAGAAGTGCAACTTCTTTCTTAGGAAGAACTTCGAAAGTTCCATCTTCTTCCATACGTTTGATTTCTTTCAAACGAGCGATACGTTTTTGGATTGTTCCCCAGTTAGTAAGAGTTCCACCCAACCAACGGTGGTTGATGAAGTATTGACCTGAACGTACTGCTTCTTCAGCAACTGCGTCAGCTGCTTGTTTCTTAGTACCAACAAACAATACAACTGCATCGTTAGCTGCAGCATCACGCATGAAGTCGTATGCTTGGTCAGCGTATTTTACAGTTTGTTGCAAGTCGATAACGTGGATTCCGTTACGCTCAGTGAAGATGTACTTAGCCATCTTAGGGTTCCAGCGACGAGTTTGGTGACCAAAGTGCACACCAGCCTCAAGAAGTTGTTTCATTGAAATTACTGCCATGAGTATTTCTCCTTTTTGTTTTTTTCCTCTTCTTGATTTCAGCTTGCAAAACGACCCGAAGGCAACAGTTTCACAATTCATCAAGAATGAGTATTATCGTTCACACGACAAGTTTCATTTTACCACAATTTCTCAATATTATCAAGCTATTTTGATAGTTTTTTAGCAGAACTTCTCAACTTAAAGACAAGAAAAGAGACTCGGAAAGAGTCTCAATTTTTTCATTAGTTTGGATAGATGTAAGTAACATAACCTTCAGAAGTTGTTGTTGGGTTGAACCAACCACGTTTGTTACTAATGGTACGATCTCCACCATAGTTAGATTCTGATACTTGGATGCTTGATGATGATGAAACAGCTGTAACAACCGCTACGTGTCCATAGCCACCATCATTCCAACATGCAATCGCACCAACTTGTGGTTGAGAACCAGTACGGAATCCTGCTGCTGCTGCACTAGTAGCCCACTGCGCTCCGTTACCCCAGTAATCTCCAGCCCAAGGTGCTAACGTTTTAGCTCCCCAAGTACATTCACCAGTTGGATAACTTGAAGCATTTGTACTATATGTTGGACGTGATGTTGTACGAGTAGCTACAGGAGTGTAGCTTGGTTCTTCATCGTCTGATGATGAAGTAGAAGTTGCTTGTACTTGCGCAGCAAAGCTTGTGTTAGCTGAAGCTGCAACCGATTGACGTTGGCTAGTTTGTTGAGCTCGATATGCCGCTTCAGCTTCCGCTGCCGCTTTTGCTTCAGCTTCTGCTGCTGCTTTTTGCTCTAACAAACTCGCTTTTTCACCTTCTGCAGTAGCTTTCTCAGCCGCAAGGTTCAATTCTGCTACTTTCAATTCTGCTTGTTTTGTTGTCAAAACTTGAGTATCATCAGCAAGCGTTTGTTGATTTGCAATGACTGTATTGATTGCTTCATTGTTTGCTACTTGTTTTTCAGCAATAGCTTTTTTATCTTCTTTTTGTTGTTCCAACATTTTATTGTTGGCTGATACGATTTCGCTCATAGCTGCTACGCGTGAGATAGCTTCTGTGATTGATTTTGAGTTGATAATCGTATTGATGTAGCTTGTAGCAGCTCCATTAGTTTGTGCGCTACGAGCTTGGTTTTCAAGAGATGCATTACGAGCTACGATATTTTTTGAAAGCTCAGTAATTTCTCCTTCAAGCTTTTTAGATTCTGCTTGAAGTTTTTCATTCTCAGCTTGCAATTTTTCTTGTTCTGTTTGGATTGCTGAAACCTGAGTTTGAATTTCATCTACTTGTTTTTGAGCTTCTTTTTGTTGAGCTGTTAAGCTGCTAATTTTACTATCTTGAGCAGCGATTTTTTCATCTGTTGTATTTGCCTGAACACTTGAAAGAACAGCTCCTTGGGAAACCAATACTGTGCTTAACAAAAGTGATGCTAGGATTTTTTTCTTCATAAGTGTAAATACTCCTTCTTTTAAAACAATACTAGTATATCAAAAAAAGGCCTAATAAATATTACGCCTTTATTACAGTTTTGTTTCTTTCTTATAGATATATTCTTTCAAAAATAAACTGGAAAACTATCATCCATAAACCATTTAAAATCATCGATGGAACTAGACTATAAACGATAAAGACTGGTATACTTGCAGCAGTTAATCCAACCGCCTGAGCTAATATAAAACTACCAAATTCAAACAAGAAAGTCATCATTAAAATTACTAATAGTCTAGTCCATCTATTTGACAAAATGATAGAATTATTTTTATAAATGATTGCACCAATAATAACAAAAAGAAGACTAGCAATCCCTATCAAATGAAAGAAATAAATATCATAGATAAGACCAATAATTAAGCAATAAGCCAAAAACAAATACTCGGATACTTCTATCGTCTCAAATAATAAAAAGATAAAGATAGTGTGACTAACAAGTTGAAAATAAGGGAAAGAACTATTGACAAATTGCCCTAAATGACTATCTATTAAGATGATTAAGGGCAAGAGCAAAAACATTCCTATCTGCTTAAAAAGTCTCATGATGGGTTCCCCACTAACTCTACGACTTTGGCATTCATTGAATCAGACTGAAGTTTGACTAAGACCTCTCTTGTTAGATAGTCATTGCTATGCGTCACAGATTCGACTTCACCTACTGGAATATCAGTAGCATTAAAATTACCAAGACCACCAGTTACAACCTTATCGCCTTTGCTAATGTCGCTACTGCTATTTAATTGACTAATTTTCAGTAAATCTTTTTCCTTATCGTAGCCAATGATAATTCCATAAATACTGGTAGAACCATGCTGGATTTTAACAGATATTTTCTCTGTATTTTCAGCGTTGGTTAATAAGTTGACCACACTAGAGTTGTCTTCAACCTTTTCTACGCTTCCAATCAAACCACCGCCAGCTACAACAAGCATATTACTGGTCACACCTTGTGAAGAACCTGCATCGACTGTCAACTCTTGTTTCCAAGTCGCTGGTGTTCTCATGATAACGTCAGACGCAATTACCTTGGTCCCGTTTAGTTTTGATTTCATCTCCAATAATTGTCGTAGTTGCTCGTTTTCTTCTTTTAAGCGGTCTACTTCATTCGTTTTCTTCTTCATCTGATAGAGTTCTTTTTTTAGACTTTCATTTTCATTGTAAGCTCTGGTTAAATGCCCTAAATCAGATTTTGCCGAAGACAACCATTGAAATGGCTTTTGAACAATTCTGTCTACAAGAGAAATTCCATCTCCCGCCTTTGTCACAATTGCACTGGATTGCGTCGTTACCAAAAAGACTGACACTACTAATACAAGGACAAAAAGAACGATAATATACTTAGATTTTTTAAAACGGTTCATATCTTACCTTTTTTATTCTCTGTTTTACTTTAGGATTTTAATAAAAATAGGATTGCGCCCAATAGACATACAAAGAAAAGGGCTAGACTATCTTTATTCATCCAATTCAACTGTCGATACTGACTACGTCCATGACCACCCTGATAACCTCTAGCCTCCATAGCAGTAGCCAAAGAGTCCGCTCTTTTCAAACTTGTAGCAAATAAAGGAATCAAAATAGGAATCATGGCCTTTACCTTCTGGACAATATTCCCTTCTCCAAAATCAACTCCACGCGCCTTTTGGGCATTCATAATTCGAATGGTATCATCCATCAAGGTTGGTACAAAACGCAAGCTCATAGAGAGCATAAGCCCAATCTCATGAACTGGAACCTTAAATCTTTTTAACGGCCCCAACAAGGATTCAACTGCCGTCGCTAAACTAAGAGGCATGGTCGTCAAGGTTAGCAGGGTTGAGAAAAAAATAATCAACACAAAGCGACAACAAATAATTCCCGCCTGCTCTAAACCATGACTAGTAACTTTAAGAAAGCCCACTTCATACAAAACTTCCCCACCCGAAATGAAGAACAATTGGAAAAGAGTTGTAAAAGCGATCAGAAAAAACATAGACCGCAAGCCTTTTATAAAAAAAGACAAGGGAACTTCTGATAAAAATACAAATATGCCTGTTACAATGAAAAGTATGAGATTAGTTATCGGATTATTGGCCCAAAAAATGATGATAATCAATAAGATCATAGCTACTAGCTTACTACGAGGATCCAGACGATGAATAATCGAATCTCCTGGTATGTAGCGACCTAAAATCATGTTATCCATTGATGAACTCCTTAAATTCCTCTATCGTTATCGGCAATTGTTTAAAAGAAACTCCACGATCAGTTAGTCTCTGAGAAAATCTAGTAATTTTAGGAACACCCAATTGGATTTTTTCCATAAATTCAAGATTCTGGAAAACAAGACTTGGCTTCCCACTCTTAACTAACTTTCCTTTTTCCATCACATAAACTTGGTCAGCAAATTCTGCTACATCATCCATAAGGTGAGTCACCAAAACAATCGTGATACCATCCTGATGAAGCTTTTTAAACAAGTTCATCAACTCTTTACGACCAACAGGATCCAATCCAGCCGTAGGCTCGTCTAAAACCAAGATGCTTGGCTCCATTGCCAAAATCCCAGCAATAGCAACCCGTCTCATTTGTCCCCCTGAGAGTTCAAACGGGCTTCGTTCAAAGAGTGATTCATCGATTCCTACTAAAGCTAATTTTTCACGTGCAATAGCCTCGGCATCTTCTACAGAAACTCCAAAATTTTGAGGACCAAAAGCCACATCTTTTAAGACTGTTTCCTCAAAAATTTGATTTTCAGCAAACTGAAAAACCAATCCTACTTGCTTGCGAATTTGACGAATTTGCTTATTGACGGATGTTGGTGTAATTAATGTATCAAAGACACGAACACTTCCCTTTGTAGGAACCAACAAACCATTCAAAAGTTGTAAAATAGTAGATTTTCCACTACCTGTATGCCCAATAATGGCCGTATAGGAACCATCTTCTATGGTCAGACTCACATCTGACAAGGCTGCTGAGGCAAAGGGTGTTCCTTCCTGATACGTATAACTAACATTGTCTAGAATAATTCCCATAAAGCCTCCTCGAGCTCCTCTTCAGTCAGGTAGCGCTCTGGTAATTTCAAGCCACTAGTACGTAGCGACTCTTTTAATTGGTTTACAAAGGGTTGGTCTAAGCCAATTTGATCTAGATCCGCTCTAGAAAATAATTCTCTAGGACTACTAGTTGATTCGATTTTCCCTTTTTTCATCACCAAAACTCGGTCACTCATGGCCACCTCGTCCAAATCATGTGTTATGGAAATCACAGTTATCTGATGATTTCGACGAATTTCCTGCACAATTTTAATTAACTCTAGCCGTCCCTCTGGGTCCAACATGCTTGTAGCCTCATCCAAAATTAAAATGTCTGGTCGCAGAGCAACAACTCCTGCGATAGCCACTCTCTGTTTTTGGCCACCTGACAAGCGAGCAGGTTCTTTTTTAGAAAATCCAGCCATCCCAACTAAGGATAAGGCTTCTGTAACTCTACGCTTCATCTCCTCAAGCGAGATTCCTTGATTTTCCAGTCCAAAAGCAACATCATCCTCCACAGTTGCTCCTACAAATTGGTTGTCAGGATTTTGAAAGACCATGCCAATTTTTCGGCGTTTGTCCCAGACGTTTTCTTCCGTCAAAAGATCTCCGTCTATCCAAATTTCCCCTGATTCGGCCTCAAGTAAACCATCTATCAAACGAACAGTCGTTGACTTGCCACTACCATTATGACCAACGATAGACAACCACTCTCCACGTTTCACGTGAAACGTAATATTATGAACATCGTAATGTTCTTGATCTGCCTGGTATCGAAATGACAGATTCTTAATTTCAATAATCGATTCCATATCTAGCGAAAGGTTCCTTTAAACAAATACGCGCTTCCCTTGAAGTAATCATAACCAGAATAAACTGTGAAGAACAAGGCAATATAAAGAGTTATCTGACCAAGAACATTCCAGTGAAGTAGCAAGAATATAATCGCAAACATCTGACTAAATGTCTTGATTTTTCCAGGCATAGCAGCAGCTAGGACGGTACCTCCTGTTTCAACTAAGAGCAAGCGCAAACCAGTGACTGCAAGTTCACGGCAGATAATAACTGCTACCACCCAAGCTGGTGCCATATTTAGACCAACTAGCATAATAAAGGCTGACATAACTAACAACTTATCTGCCATTGGATCTGCAAATTTCCCAAAATTGCTAACTACCTGCCATTTTCTAGCCAAATAACCATCTAGATAATCAGTGATACTGGCAATAGCAAAAATAACTGCTGCAGTTGTATGAAACAAAGGAGACGATCCAAATGATAGAAGAAGAACAAAAATGGGAATAAATAAAATTCTACCAAGCGTAAGTATATTAGGAATATTCTCTTTTTTCATATTATCCTTCCTTAATTTGAACTCAGTGTCAGTGTAATCCAGCCAGTTTCCCCAGCCAATTTTGAAGTATCAATTTCCTGATTATCGACTTTCACTGTTACTCCTTTAACAACTCCCAATGTAATTGTTACAGGATTATTTTTTGAAATCGTGGTTTTAGCTGTTTTATTATTGGGTTCAAGAGTCACTCCTCCTGCCAAATCAGTATCCGAAACACTGATCCAGCTCGTTGCATCGGTAACAGAGAATTGAAGCTCAACTGAATCTTTAGAAGTTTTGTATTCTGCTGCTATCGTATCTCCCTGACCAGAGATGATTACAGAAGAGGCTTCACTCGAACTTGATGAACTAGTAGATTGGTTACTACTTGATATCTCACTACTAGAAGTACTTGTTGAACTCACAACACTATAAGTTGCCGCAGAAGACACAGTTGGTTGGGTTTGAATATAATTCCACACATAGTAGGTTACAAAAATTAAAATTGATAAAGAAAAAAGAACAAAGTAAAAAAGCGGGAGAAATGAATTTTTCTTTCGATTAGACCGTCTACGTCCTGAAAGTTCAATCTCATCAACATCTACCTCTTCATAAGTAATCATACTTCCCGAATCATAGGCATCTAGAACAATATGTTCATCTAATTCAACAGCCCAAGCATACTTTCTCAAAAATGAACGAGCATAAAAAGTACTCGGTAGTTTGTCAAAATCATCTGACTCCATTGCCTCCAACAAATCCAGTTGAATATCCGTCTTTCTGTGTAATTCCTCCAAGCTCAGTCCTTGGTTAATTCTCGCAAGGCGTAAGACCTCGCCAATTGTTTTTTTTCTCATACTTAACATTCCTTCTTTCTAGTGTATTTTCTAGCGATTATATCGGAAAAATTGTACAATCAACCATGTCGCTATTATCTATCAAATCATGTCCTGCTTCTAGAACATCCTCTAGAGTAATTTCCTGCAAAAGTTTAGGAAGATCAAACAGGGTAGAACCTGTATCGGTTGGATGATACTGAGTAGCAATGTATTCTAAGGAATCCATACTATGAAGAAATTCTCCATACATCTCAGTTTTTACAATATCCAAGTGTTCCTCAGTTACATCCTCATCTTTCATAAAATTGCGAATAGCTTTACGAAATTGATGAGAAAGTGCCACAGGTTCCTTTGTATCCATTGTTAATATCACAAAATGGAAACGAGGATCTACTTCAATTTCTAAAGACAGGGAAGCATCCAGTTTTCCAGACTCATATAATCTTTGAAATCTTTGTGAAGTCCAACCAAACATCATTGTAAACAACAATTTCAATAAAAGATGATAACGATATTGATCTCGATTTCCGATGTCTTTATTTCCTCTAATACCAATCGCTAATTTTGGAGAAGCTACGTCCATCCGTAAACTTTCAGTAGTCTTTACAGGATGTAAAGGTATTTGTTCTCTCTTAAACTCATGTTTTTTTTCTTGAGGATAAGATTTCTTAGCAAAATAATCTTCAAGCAGTTCAAAATCAAAATTCCCCACTAAAAAGATATTACTATTGACAGGTCTGTAAAACTCTTTAAAGTTCTCTTCTAAATCCTCCAAACAAATAGCATCAATGGAGTTTTCACTACCGACAATATCTGAAGCTAAAGGACTTTCTGGATAGAGATTTGCCAGAGTATTGAAAAATAGACAAGAATCTGGATCATCCTGATACATCTCTCTTTCCTGCTGAATGATATCTTTTTCGCGCTCCACTGATTCTTCAGTTATATTGAAGGTAGTGACAAGTTCTTCAAGTAAATCTAAGCACTCTAGAACATTTTCGGAAGTCGAGAAAAGATAGCTAGTATTTGTAAAGCTCGTAAAGGCATTACTTTCAGCCCCTAGCTCTGTAAAAGCTGCCATAACATCTCCAGAATCTTCTCGTTCAAAAAGCTTATGTTCTAAGAAATGAGCGATCCCTTGAGGATATTGTTGTAAACCCTTATCATTTACTGTAAACCTTGTGTCAACAGAACCGACTTGGACACTCAAAACTCCATAAACCTCGTTAAAGTCCTTTTTAGGTAGTAAAGTAACTGTCAAACCATTTTCTAAGCTAGTTTGATACAAAGTTTCTTTTACAGCAGGATAATATTTCTTTTGAAAAGTAGGTCTGGTCATTCTGCTCCTTCCATAAAATAAATAGCCTGCAACTTAAAACTGTTTGCTGCTTCACAAATTGCTTCTCTATCAACTTGTTCGAGTTTATCGATTAAAGTTTTTGTATCAAGATTTGCTTTCCCAAAAAAAGTTGACAGATAATATTTATCGACGATAGAATCTTGATTATCCTGAGCTAGTAGTAAGGATCGACGAATCATTTGTTTAGTCTGATCAATTTCCTTATCTGTAAACTTGCTATTTTTTATGTCAAGCAACTGATGATTCATCAATTTTCTTACTTTATTTCGATTTTGCCGATCAATTCCAGCAAACAATCGTAAAAATCCACTAAAGAGATCCAAGTGACTCGATACCGTATAGGCCAACCCTTCTTTTTCTCGTACTTTGGTAAATAGTTTCGAATGAGGAAAGGTTCCTAAAAGACCATTGACAAGAAGCACTGCCATCTGCTCTTCATCACCATACCCCACTGGACTATGGTAGCCCATCTCTAAAACAGACTGTCCCAATCTCTTTCTAACAATACCTTCTTTAAGAATATTAGAATAGGGTTGCTGGTATTGAATATTTACAGATGATTTACGACCTGTTAACGATAATTTTTTCAAATACTCTAAAACTTCAATTTCATTAAAATCTCCTAAGAAGAAAATATCTATTTGATCTTCTTTCATCATTTTTTGAAAACTTGAAAAACAAGTTTTAGAAGTCTCTTCTGAAATTCTAGAAATCAAATCTTTAGGAACTAACTGCATTGATTCTTCTTGGAAAAACAATTGATCTAATTCTTTATGAGCAAAAAAGAAGGGATCTTCTAACTCTGACTCTAGTCTTGATAAGACTTGTTTTTTCTCAATTTCAAAGGTTTTATTTTCAAATCCAACATCATCAATCAATGGAAATAATAGGACCTGATTTAACAATTCTAAAATTTGCGAAGTTAAAATATTTTTTTTACTTAAAAACTCATCACGCACATAGGTAATGCTCAAATCCACAAGATGACTTTGTCCTCTTCGGTAGGCGTGCGCTGACAAATCAGTCCCATACAAGGTTGCTAAATGTTTTCGAAACAGTTGAGCAGTCGGATAACTTTGGTTGGCAGTTTCAAGCATACTAGCACTTAACATGCGACTTGAAATTGAATCCAAAGACAATGGAGCTGTGAAACGCACAGTAATTTTATTAGTTTTAAATTTTTTTGATTGGATAAAATGCACTGCAATTCCAGGTACTAACTCCATCGCTTACCTCCTTCTACATAGAGTTCTATTATACCATGAAAAGAGAAAATTTTCTTGTTCTCTTTATCCCTTTTAGAATTAAAATCGCTTTCATTTCTAACGAATTTACCTCTGCCATTTCAAGGTAAAATATGGTATAATACCAAAGATTGAGGTGAACTATGGAATACAAATTATTTGAAGAATTTATCACTCTCCAAGCTCTCTTGAAAGAACTTGGTATTATACACAGTGGCGGAGCCATTAAATCCTTTTTAGCTGACCATCTTGTCTACTTTAATGGCGAATTGGAAAATCGTCGTGGGAAAAAAGTAAGAATCGGGGACTCCATCGACATTCCTGATATGAAAATCCACATCATTTTGACTCATCCTAGTCAAGAAGAACAGGAAGAATATCTTCAAGAAAAACTTGAGAAAGAACGTGTGGCTAAACTTGTCAAAGAAATGAATAAGACGGTCAAAAAAAAGCCAACAAAAAAGACCCCGAAAGCTAAAACAAAAACTGCACCACGTTTCCCAGGTAGATAAGTATGTGGCTAAAAAACTTATCCATCAAGCAATTTAGAAACTATCAGAATACCGAAATTGAATTTAATCCTAAATTAAATGTATTTGTGGGTCGAAATGCTCAAGGAAAAACCAATCTTCTGGAAAGTATTTACTTTTTAGCTTTAACTAGAAGTCATCGGACAAAGACAGACAAGAATTTAATCCGATTTGAAGAAGAACAACTTCAAGTTTCTGGAATTCTTCAAAAACGAACGGCTACTGTACCACTTGAGATTGACTTAACCCCAAAAGGTCGGATTACTAAAGTCAATCACTTAAAGCAAGCTCGACTATCTGACTATATTGGACACATGAATGTTGTGCTATTTGCACCGGAAGATTTACAACTTGTCAAAGGAGCACCAGCTATCCGACGTAAGTTTATAGATATGGAGCTAGGGCAAATCAAACCCATATACTTGTCAGACTTGTCAAGCTACAACCATGTGCTCAAACAAAGAAATACATACTTAAAGTCAGCAAATCATATCGACGAAACTTTTTTATCTGTTCTCGATGACCAGCTAGTCGACTACGGTTGTCGAGTGATGATTCACAGAGCAGAATTTATCAAAAAAATGGAGTCTTTTGGTCGTAAAAAGCACTTTGATATCTCAGACCAATTGGAAGAGTTGTCAATACGTTATCAACCATCTGTAAACTTTACTGACAAGGAACACCTAGCAGAATCTTTCTATGCAGCACTTCAAAAAAGTAGATCAAGAGATTTATTTAAGAAGAATACTGGAGTTGGCCCTCATCGGGATGATATGATTTTCTTAATCAATGGAATGGACGCAAGCTTTGGAAGTCAAGGACAACATCGTAGCCTGGTTTTATCTATAAAAATTGCAGAAATAGAATTGATGGAGAGTATCACTAAGGAGTCTCCCATTCTTTTGCTTGATGATGTTATGAGTGAACTTGATAACACTCGTCAACTTAAATTATTAGAAACTATATCTCAAAATATTCAAACCTTTATTACAACAACTAGTTTAGAGCATCTTCAAAACTTACCTGATAATCTCAGTATATTTACTGTAAAGAATGGGCAATTATCTGTAAACTGATATTTACATCGGTGTAAACAATAAAAAATCTCCTGTCACAACAGGAGATTTTTTGTTACATTGAGTAGTTTGGTGCTTCATTTGTGATTTGCACATCGTGTGGATGGCTTTCTTTTAGACCTGCACCAGACATTTCGATAAATTGAGCATTATCATGTAGTTCTTTAAGGTTAGCGGCACCACAGTAACCCATCCCAGAACGGATACCACCAATCATTTGGAAGACAATATCAGCTGCTGCTCCTTTATAAGCAACGCGCCCTTCAATTCCTTCTGGAACAAGTTTATTTGCTTCATTGACAGAACCTTGGAAGTAACGGTCGCTTGAACCTTTCTTCATTGCAGCGATTGAACCCATACCACGGTAAGTCTTGAACTTACGTCCTTGGAAGATTTCAGTTTCACCTGGAGCTTCATCAGTTCCCGCGAACATTGAACCAAGCATTACTGCATTTCCACCAGCAGCAAGAGCTTTTACAATATCTCCAGAATACTTGATTCCACCATCAGCTATGATTGTTTTGCCATATTCACGCGCAACTGCTGCCGCATCATAGATAGCTGTAACTTGTGGAACTCCGACACCTGCTATAACACGAGTTGTACAGATTGAACCTGGGCCAATACCGACTTTAACAACGTCAACACCTGCATCATAAAGAGCACGTGCTCCTTCAGCAGTAGCGATGTTCCCAGCAATCAGTGTACGGTCTGGGAAATGAGCACGAATCTCAGCAATTTTACGAAGTACACCCGCTGAGTGACCATGGGCAGTATCGATAACAATAGCATCAGCTCCTGCTTCAAAGAGGGCTTCAGCACGTTCAAATGTATCAGAAGTGACACCTACCGCACCAGCGACTAGAAGACGACCGAATTCATCTTTTGCCGCATTTGGGAACTCAATTACTTTTTCAATATCTTTAATGGTGATTAAACCTGATAGACGTCCTTCCTCATCAACTAAAGGTAATTTCTCAATACGGTGTTCTTGAAGAATACTCTCTGCAGTTTTTAAGTCTGTACCAACCGGAGCAGTAACTAGGTTTTCACTAGTCATGTGTTTTGAAATTGGTTGATTGTAGTCAGAAATGAAACGCAGATCTCGGTTGGTCAAAATACCAATTAACTTACGGTTTTCAAGAGTTTCAACCACTGGGACACCACTGATACGGTAACGGCCCATGAGTTCATCTGCTTCAGCGATTGTATGTTCAGGAGTCAAGAAGAATGGATCAATGATAACACCATTTTCAGAACGTTTTACCTTACGAACTTCGTCAGCTTGTTGCTCAATAGACATGTTTTTATGGATAACTCCAAGTCCACCTGCACGCGCGATTGCAATGGCCATTTGGCTTTCTGTTACAGTGTCCATTGCAGCTGTAATAATTGGGATATTTAAAGTCAAATTATCTGCCAATTTTGTTGTTAAATCCGCATCATTAGGCAACACATGGCTCTCTGCTGGAATAAGCAATACATCATCAAAGGTAAAACCTTTTTTCAAAAATTTAGTGTCCCAATTAGACATTGAAGTTTCCTCTTTTCTTTCTTTTTGAGCTTGACGCTTTTTGTATTGTATCTATCATACCATTCTATGAAAATTTGTCAATTATATTGATAATAGATAATATAAAAAAACTATCCCTTTAATTTTAAAGAAGAGATAGTTTTATAGTTCGTATTTTATCGATTAATGAAAGTAATTTAGCCCCATTGCTGCCTTTACTTCTGATAGCGTTTGACCAGCAACTTCTCGAGCTTGTTCACTACCTTTTTGGAGCATATTATAAACCTCACCCATATCTTTAGCATATTCTAGGCGACGTTCACGGATTGGAGCAAGTTCACGTTCTAGGATTTCAAGTAGATAACGTTTAGTCTTGACATCACCTAGACCACCACGTTGATAATGCTCTTTCATTTCAGCAATTACTTGAGCATCTTCTGGACGTCCAAAAACATCTAAGTAATGGAAAACCATATTGCCTTCAATCTTACCTGGATCTTCCACACGAATATGATCTGGGTCTGTATACATACTCATTACTTTCTTACGCAAGGTATCTGCATCATCTGACAAGTAGATACCATTATTAAGCGATTTAGACATTTTGGCATTACCATCAAGACCAGGCAAGCGACCTGCTCCTTCATTTTCAGGATAGATCCCTTCTGGCTCTACTAAAACATCACAATTGTAGGCATGATTGAAAGAACGCACAATTTCACGCGTTTGTTCAATCATCGGTTTTTGGTCATTCCCTACTGGAACCAAGTTTGCCTTGAAGGCTGTAATATCCGCTGCTTGAGCAACTGGATAAACTAAAAATCCAGTTGGAATGCTTTCTCCAAAGCCTTTTTGAGCAATTTCGGTCTTGACTGTTGGGTTTCGTTCCAAACGAGCCAAAGACACTAGATTCATGTAATACATAGAAAGCTCTGCCAATTCTGGAATCTGGCTTTGAATGAAAATCGTTGATTTATTCGGATCCAATCCCACTGCAAGATAGTCCAAAGCAACATTCCCAATAGACTCTACAATTGTTTGTGGATCTTTTGCATGGTCAGTTAAGGCTTGCTGGTCAGCTAAAAAAACGAACATGTCATATTTATCTTCTTCCTGTAACAAGACACGATTTTTTAAGCTACCTACATAGTGTCCGATATGTAATTTCCCAGTTGGACGATCTCCTGTTAAAATAATGGGTTTATTCATCTTATTCTCCTTTGATATGGTCCTTTCAATTATAGCATTTTTTTGATAAAAAGACAGATAATTTTTGAAATCAAACTATGTCTAGGATATCTATCCAATCGTAAAGAAATTGTCAACTTTATTTACAAAAAATTGACAAATAAAAATTTGAATATTTAGGGATTTTCTAGTAGAATTAAAGTATTATATATAATAGGAGAAAAACATTGCTTACAGTATCTGATGTCTCACTACGTTTTAGTGACCGCAAACTTTTTGATGATGTCAACATCAAATTTACAGAAGGAAATACCTATGGTTTGATTGGTGCTAACGGTGCAGGTAAATCAACATTTTTAAAAATCTTGGCTGGTGATATTGAGCCGACAACTGGTCATATCTCTCTTGGACCAGACGAACGTCTCTCTGTTCTTCGTCAAAATCACTTTGACTACGAAGATGAGCGTGCTATTGATGTCGTTATCATGGGTAATGAAAAGCTATATAGCATCATGAAAGAAAAAGATGCTATCTATATGAAGGCAGACTTTACTGATGAAGATGGTGTTCGTGCAGCTGAGCTTGAAGGAGAATTTGCTGAACTAGGTGGTTGGGAAGCTGAGAGTGAAGCTTCACAACTCTTGCAAAACTTGAATATCCCTGAAGATCTTCATTACCAAAATATGAGTGAACTCGCAAATGGAGATAAAGTGAAAGTTCTCCTTGCTAAAGCCTTGTTTGGTAAACCAGATGTACTTCTTCTAGACGAGCCAACCAACGGTCTTGATATCCAGTCTATTACTTGGTTAGAAGATTTCTTGATTGACTTTGATAACACTGTTATTGTCGTATCCCACGACCGTCACTTCTTAAATAAAGTATGTACCCACATGGCCGACCTTGACTTTGGAAAAATCAAGCTCTATGTCGGAAACTACGACTTCTGGAAGGAATCTTCTGAGCTTGCTGCTAAATTGCTAGCAGACCGTAATGCTAAGGCAGAAGAAAAAATTAAGCAACTCCAAGAATTCGTTGCTCGATTCTCTGCTAACGCATCTAAATCTAAACAAGCAACTTCACGTAAAAAGATGCTTGACAAGATTGTCTTGGAAGAAATCATTCCATCTAGTCGTAAATACCCATTTATCAACTTTAAAGCTGAACGTGAAATTGGTAATGATCTCTTGACAGTAGAAAATCTATCTGTCAAGATTGACGGTGAAACTATTCTTGACAACATCAGCTTCATCTTGCGTCCAGGTGACAAGACAGCTCTTATCGGACAAAACGATATCCAAACAACTGCATTGATTCGCGCAATTATGGGTGATATTGACTACGAAGGAACTGTCAAGTGGGGAGTTACAACTAGTCGTTCTTATCTACCAAAAGACAACTCCGCTGATTTTGCTGGAAGCGAGTCAATCCTTGACTGGCTCCGTCAATTTGCAAGTAAAGAAGAAGATGATAATACCTTCCTACGTGGTTTCCTTGGTCGCATGCTCTTTTCTGGAGACGAAGTTAACAAGCCTGTAAACGTCTTGTCAGGGGGAGAAAAAGTGCGCGTGATGCTTTCGAAACTCATGCTTTTGAAATCAAACGTTCTTGTACTTGACGATCCTACTAATCACTTAGATTTGGAATCTATTTCAAGCTTGAACGATGGATTGAAAAACTTCAAAGAATCTATCATCTTCGCCAGTCACGACCATGAATTCATCCAAACTTTAGCTAACCACATTATTGTCCTATCTAAAAACGGTGTAATTGATCGTATCGATGAAACCTATGATGAATTCTTAGAAAATGCTGAAGTACAAGCAAAAGTCAAAGAACTTTGGAAAGACTAAATAATACTTTAAAACTCAGTTGGATTAACCAACTGAGTTTTCTATCATTCTATGAGGTAACATGAAAACATTTTTCAGAAACTATTGGACCTATCTTATTTCTTTTATCATTCCCCTAGTAATTATGGCAGGAGTTTATCTCTCCCAAGGTATCTACTGGAACAGTGATACTTCACCTTTATTAGGGGATGGATTTCATCAGTATGTGATTTTTGATCTTAGTCTCCGTCATATTTTACATGGAAGTGGTAGTTTATTTTATACCTTTACCAGTGGTCTAGGTCTCAATTTTTATGCCTTATCTAGTTATTATCTAGGTAGTTTTCTATCACCTCTTGTTTATTTTTTTGATGTATCAAGCATGCCAGATGCAGTTTATCTTTCAACCTTGTTGAAATTTGGTTTGATAGGTCTGTCAACCTTTTTTAGCTTGAGTATAATATTCAAAAATTTACCAACACCACTCAGATTATCTTTATCTACCTCATATGCTTTAATGAGCTTTACAGTTAGTCAACTTGAAATAAAAACTTGGTTAGATGTTTTTATTTTAATTCCCTTGATTTTAACAGGTTTACATCTACTCATAACGGATAAAAAACGTATTTTATACTTTACAAGTTTGTCAATATTATTTATCCAAAACTACTATTTTGGTTATATGACTGCTCTGTTTTTGATTGGTTGGTATTTTTGCCAACTTTCCTGGGATTTTAAAAGTCGCAAGTATTCTTTCTTTGATTTTTTCCTAACATCCTTGCTTGCTGGATTAACAAGTTTCATCATGACACTCCCAACCTTGTTTGATTTAAGAACTCATGGTGAAAAACTAACCGCTATTAGCAAAATAAAAACAGAAACTAGTTGGTATCTAGATATATTTGCTAAACAATTCATTGGTGCTTTCGATACAACTAAATATGGTTCCATCCCAATGATTTTTGTTGGCCTCCTTCCTTTTATCTTAACAATTGTATTCTTTACATTAAAATCAATTAAGTTTCACGTGAAACTATGCTATGCAACTCTATTCATTATCATCATTGCTAGTTTTTATCTAGAAGCCTTAGATCTATTTTGGCAAGGAATGCACGCGCCAAATATGTTTCTTCATCGCTATGCGTGGATTTTCTCTACTCTTTTGATTTATATATCTGCGGAAGTTTTAGATAGATTTAAAGATATCAAATTATGGAATATTTTATTCTCAATAACCTTCCTTTTATTTGGCTATCTGGCAACCATTTATTTTAAAAATCATTATTCATTTCTAACTAAATTAAATATACTCTTAACGATTGAGTTCTTAGTGGTATACTTACTATTGTTATTAGCACTTATCCGAAAAATGATTTCTCTAAAAATCTTTTCAATTCTTATTTTGATCTTTACAGTAAGTGAAGTTAGTTTTAATGCTTCATCTCAATTAAATGGAATTACGAAAGAATGGGGATTTGCTTCTCGTAGTACCTATGATAAAGATATTCCAAGTATGGAAGCTATTTTGGAGTATACCAAACAGCAACCAGATACATTTACACGAACTGAAAAGTTACAAACTCAAACTGGAAACGATAGCATGAAATTTAACTACAATGGCATCTCACAATTTTCATCTGTTCGTAATCGTTCTGCAAGTACAACGTTAGATAAGTTGGGTTTTAAATCTTCAGGTACCAACCTTAATCTTCGTTATGCAAATAATACTATCATTGCAGATAGTTTATTTGGAATCAGCTACAATATTTCTGAAACCTATCCAGATAAATATGGTTTTCATCCAAGCTATCAAAAAGATAATCTAACCCTTTATAAAAATCAATTCGCTCTCCCAATTGCTTTTGCTACACAGTCTCTTTACAAAGATGTCACTTTTAACGACCATACTCTTGATAACCAAACTCAATTTTTAAATCAAATTGCTGGCTTAAATGAAGAGTACTTTTATCCGATAAATCATCATACAGACTCTGGTGACAACGTGGTCAATCTAAACGGAACTGATACTGAAGATGCAACTACCAGCTACAGCATTGAAGTACCAGATAATAGTCAGGTTTACCTTTCCATGACCAAGCTAAATTTTTCAAACGATAAGAAAAAGCAAGTTGACATCATTGTCAACGGTGAAAAAAAATCCTTTACCACAGATAATGCTTTTACATTTTTTAATCTTGGATATGCAGAACATAAACAAACTTTTGATATCCAGGTTAAGTTCCCAGGAAATGCTCAAGTATCATTTGAATCTCCAACTTTCTATCGCTTAGATACTAAGAAATATACGGAGGCTATACGCAAAATAAAAGAAAATCCAGTAGAAGTGAGCTCTTATAAAAACAAGGTCACTGTAAATTATAAGGTAAAGAATGATACATCAATCTTTTTCACAATTCCTTACGACCGAGGATGGTCTGCTTACCAAAATGGTAAAAAATTACAAATTCAACAGGCACAAACTGGATTTATGAAAATTGATGTTCCTGAAGGTGAAGGAACTATTACCCTTTCCTTTATACCAAAAGGATTTGTTGTTGGTGCAAGTTGTTCTCTTATAGCTATTATTGTCTTTATTTTTTATGATATTCAAAGAAAAAAATATTCTAGATAAAAAAACAATCGACCGAATTGGTCGATTGTTTTTAGTCTTCTTCAGCTTTTTTAGGTTGATAGGCTAGCATTCCTAAAGCAACAAAAATCATTATTGTAAAGATAAGGAAAATAATCTGACTATGAATATTACCTGTCATAGAAATGGTTTGTCGTAAACCTGAAACTGAATAACTCATAGGTAACCATGGATTAATAGTTTTAAAGAATTGATTCGTCAAGGCTAAAGGATAAGTTCCTGCACTTGAAGCTAATTGAAGAAGTAATAAAATTAAGGAGAAGAAGGCGCCTAGGCGAGAATTCCAGGTTGTCAATGCTGTTACCATCGCCATAAAAGCAAGGCTGGTTAAAATGATCAAAGCCAAGGTTTTGAATTCATGAACTGCAGTCAGTCCGATTAAATGTACTCCACCATAGACTAATAAGCCTGCCAAACCTGCAATAACCCCATTAATTTCAAAGCGAGATTTAAACCAAGCCCAGCGACTTTCTGGATGGCGCCCAGAAGGCAATTTAGCAAAAATCATATTAGTTGAAATAGCAGCAACAAAAAGAGCAACTGATATCATATATGGAGCCATGGCAATTCCATTAACTGCTACTTGGTCCGTATCAGTTTTTGAAAGACTTAAAGGATCAGCCAGTAAGTCTGCATTTGTTGGTTCAGTTGAAGCCTGTTGCAATTGCCCCTCAGCCTCTGTCAAACCTTGATTTAACTGACTTGAACCATCACTTAATTTTCCAAGTCCTGATTGTAGAATTTCTGATCCTTGAGCAAGTTGATCTGCTCCACTAGCTATTTTTTCAGAACCATTAGCTAGTTGATTTGCTCCAGAAACTAGCTGGTCTGATTTATCAGCTAATTGTTGAGAACCCGCTTGTATTTGATTAAATCCAGCGGTTAAATCTGATGTTTTATTATTTACTTGGTTGACACCTGATGCAAGTTTATCAATTCCAGATGCCAATTTTGGCGCATTCTCTGCTAACTTAGCAGTAGCACCTGTCAATGTAGAAGATTTTTCTGTCAACTGATTTGAGCCTTGTAGCAATTTATTGAAACTTCCTGTCAAGTTCGAATTTTTAGAACTCAACTGACTTGCTCCTAAAGCTACTTGGTCTACTGATTTAGTATAGTTGTCGATACCAGAAGCAAGAGTTTGACTAGCTGGCAATAACTGACCATCAATTGCTGTTTGAACCTGTGTTAATCCACTTGACAAACTTGTCAATGTTGAAGAAGCAGTTGGTAATAATTGACTTGAATGATTCTTTAATTGAGTTAAACTATCTGTTTGAGTGGTTACATTTTCTAAAGAAGATTGTAACGTTTGAACTGTAGTTAAAATTGTTCGTGCTGACTCACTAGCAGAAGATGATGGATTAGAAACCACAGAAGTTATCTCTGCCTGTTGGTCAGGAGTTAAGCTTTGATAAGCACTCGTAGATTGAATAGCTGATAAAGTAGTTTCTTTTTCAGATTGATTTGAAGTAATGATGCTTTGTGCTGAATTTGCAATCTTTGATAGACTACTAGAAAGCTTGTTTGTTACTTGTGTTATCTCTCCACTATCTGCTGTTTGAATAGCTTGATTCAATTGCTCTAAACTAGTTGCTAATTGTTTAATCTGATCTTTTTGTTGAGTTGTCCCATCTAATTGAGTAGAAAGTTCTTGAATTCCTTGATTAAGTTGGGTAAGTCCTGTACGTAGAGCCTCTGATTTAGTAGAAATCTGATTTGCACCAGATGATAGATTTTGAACTCCATTTGTATAAGTATCAATACCAAGTGAAAATTGCTTTAATCCTGAATTGAGTTGAAAAACACCACCTGTATAGGCTTGTGTGCCTGCATCAAGTTGAGTCAATCCTGATACCAGTGCCGGTGTCTTTGAGTTCAGTTGGTTTAATCCATTATCGATTTGTGAAATAGCACTAGTGTATTGATTTAAACCATTATTAAAATTACCAAGTCCAAGGTTTAACTGATTTACACCAGCTGTATAGGTTCCTAAACCTGTAGATAATTGATCAGCACCATTAGAAAATGTGAGACTTGATTGAGCTAAGGTTTGAAGATTGGTCGTTAAGGTTTGACTCCCATCAGAAAGCTGATTCGAACCATCAGCCAACTGTAAACTTGCATTTGCAGCTTGAGATAAACCAAGTTTTAAATCCCCCATCTTCTCAAATAAAGCTTTTGTATAAGATTGAGTAACATTAGTAGCCACAGTCTGTTTGATTTGTGTCATGGCAGAATCACTCATCTTGCTTGCAATAAAACTATGACCACTTGATGTCTGATAGTCAATCATCATCTGTTCAGGGTGATTTGTAAGGATAGAAGAAGCTTTCTCAGAAAGATCACTTGGCAACGTTACAACCATGTAATAATCCCCATCTCGCAGTCCTCTTGCTCCCTCATCTTCATCTACAAAATGAAAATCTAAACTGTCACTATCTTTTAAATTAGACACCATGTCTTCACCAATAGTGAGATTTTCATCATTATATCTAGCAGCTTGATCCTTATTAACAATCGCTACAGGTAACTCTGAAAGTTTACCGTATGGATCCCACATTGAAGATAAAAAAATGATATTATAAAGAGCTGGAATCAAGGAAATTCCTATCATGACAATGATAAATGTCGGCTTTTTAAAGATTGCTTTCCATTCTTTAAACATATTGTCTCCTTTTTTAAACTATTTGTCTAAATTTTTGATATAATAGATTATACATAAAAAAAATAAAAAGACAAGATAAAAAATATATTTTTAAACATATTGTCTAAAAATGTTCATCTAGAGGGAACATGCAAGAAAGTAATAAACGATTAAAAACCAAGCGTATTATCGAAAATGCCATGGTCGAATTACTGATGGAACAACCTTTCGATCAGATTACAACCGTTAAATTAGCTCAAAAAGCTGGGATTAGTCGCTCGAGTTTCTATACTCATTACAAAGATAAATACGATATGATTGAACATTACCAAAGTAAACTATTTCATACCTTCGAATATATCTTTCAAAAACACGCTAATCACAAACGAGATGCTATTCTAGAAGTATTTGAATACTTAGAATCAGAACCGCTTCTAGCAGCTCTTTTATCTGAAAATGGAACCAAGGAAATTCAAAATTTCTTGAGAAATAAACTTCACATCCTACTGAGCACAGACCTTCAAAAACGTTTTATGCAACTCAAACTAAATGAAATAGAATTAGAATACAGTAGCGTCTACCTGACAAATGCTCTCTTTGGAGTCTGTCAAACCTGGATTGCCCACGGAAAAAAAGAAAGTCCACAAGAAATCACGGACTTTTTGATGAAAATGTTAGGGGATACGAATTAACAAAAAAAAGGAACACGAAACAAGTGTTCCTTTTATCTGACTCCGCCAGTAGGACTCGAACCTACGACATCATGATTAACAGTCATGCGCTACTACCAACTGAGCTATGGCGGATTAAATAGTCCGTACGGGATTCGAACCCGTGTTACCGCCGTGAAAAGGCGGTGTCTTAACCCCTTGACCAACGGACCATCTATCTGTAGCAGATATAACCATTATATCAATTTATCAAAAATTGTCAATTACTTTTTTTGTTTTTTAGCCATTAGCTCTCTCAATTTTTTAGTTTTTAGGCGTGAGATAGGACAACGATGATCTTCATAAAAGACAACTTCCATTTTTTTACGATCAATCTCTCTCACATTTCCGATATTAACTAAGAATGATTTATGAGACAGATAAAAACGTTGGGTTTCCTTATCTTTTTCTTGAATATCTGTCATTGTTCCATAGAATTCTTTGGCAAAATTCTTACCAACAATTCGTAATTTGTGAGAAGTTCCTGTTGTTTCAATGTATAGAATATCATGATAAGGAATACAAAGATCATTTCCTTTGTAACTATAATCAAAATAATCAACGACTGATTGGTTTTCAAGTAGGGTACTCTTAGTATAAATCACACAGTCAGCAACTCTATTTTTAAAAACTTGATCACTGGTTTCTTTATCAATGAAATCCAATGCTGAAACTTTGTATTTATAAGTCAAGGTAGCAAATTCAGATCGACTTGTAATAAAAACAATAATAGCATAAGGATTGCGGTGACGAATGAATTGAGCAACTTCAAATCCCTTTCTCTCAATCCCATTTATATCAATATCTAGAAAATAAAGCTGATTGACTTCATCATGCTCTACATATTCCATAAACTCTCTCACTTTTCCTGTTGTTTTATAGGAGATAGGAATATTTGTTTCCTTAGAAATTTTATTCAGAGTTGTTTCCAACCTTACTTGGTGTTCTATAATATCTTCTAAAATTAATACTTTCATATCAGTTCCCTCTTAAATCTAATCACTTGTTTAAATACATCATTATCAATTTCTGTTTCTAAAATAACATTGTCATATTTTCCTAAAATTTCTTTAACATTATTGAGTCCAAGTCCTCTATGTCTTCCTTTGGTTGAAAATCCTAATTCAAATAAATCTTCGGATTTTACATTTCTTTTTTTACAAGAGTTTTGGATGACAACTAGGGTTTCAAGATCCAACTTGATGATAGCTACCTCTAGTTGTTTTTGATAGCTTTCAACTGCCCCCTCAACGGCATTATTGAGCAGAATGCTCATCACGCGCACCAAATCTAACAATTCCATAGACAAAGGTGTGATAATATCTTTTACCTCTAATGTGTACTCTACATCATTGTTTTTCGCATTGACAATAGATTGAGCAATCAAACTACGAAGAGCTGAATCCTCAATATTGTTCAAATCGAAATAGGTATACTTGTCTGAACGTAATTTTTGATTCGCCTTTACAAGAACTTCACTGTAAACTCTGTCAATTTCTTGTAAATCTTTACTTTCGATCGCCATTCTTAAGCTGACAAGCATTCCTGTATAGTCATGACGAAAACCACGAATTTCATTATATAAGGCAACAATCTCATCCGTGTAAGTTTGTAAATGTTTTTGCTCAAACTTCTTTTGTTCCAATTCAATTTCTTTTTCTATCTGAACCTTGTGAGAATTCATGGAGAAAAAGGTCAAAAGTAGACCAACAAAAACAATGGATGATAAAATACTTCCAAAACTATTTAGATTAGAAAAAGTACTGACAAAATCCGAAATAAATAAGAAGATATGTAAAGCTAAAAGAGCATATAGAACCTTTTTCAAAAAAGGATATAAATAGTCTTTATCAAAATAGTTGAACTCTAGATGAAAATAAGAGATGATTTTATCTATTGTAAAATAGGAGATGACATTCATGATGAAAAAAAATAATCTTTCATGTTGTTCTACAAGTGAGTCTCCCATAATAGATGATATAGTTACTGAACAAAATGTGTGTGTACTTTGATATAAGAGTGAAAATAATAATCCCAAAAAAATATTTTTTACAGAACTGTATTTTTTTTTTAAAATTCTTAAATAGAAATAAAATACAATTGGATTAAGAGTGTTTAACATATAGTGCAAAATCAAAGTTAATTTATCAGAATTTATGAAAGATAAAAAATAGGAATAAATTACTTGAAGGGCTAAAAATAGCAAGTAAAAGATATATCTTTCTTTTTTCGAAGTTTGACAAATTTGACTATAAATTTTACTAATAATTGTACAAGTTAAAAATGCATCTAATATTCCAATTGTAATTTCCATTTTCTACTCCTTTATTTTTTTCTAAAAATAGGTATCTGTCTAAAAAGATCCATCACTCCTCTTTTATCCCCACCTCTGATTTCCTGCAGTTCTTTTTCATTCAATTCTTGGAAATCTTTCATTTGAGCAAAATCTGTATTCTTTTTCATAATATAAACTCCTATAATGTTTTTCTTGTAAATTAACTTACAAAAATATTATATAAAATCTACGATACCTATGGAGAATTATCTCTCAAATGCTCAAATTTTATTCTGAAATGTCAATTTTTTACAAAAAAAGCTGGGATTTTTTCCCAGCTTACGATTTTACACTGATCCCAGCAGGATTCGAACCTGCGACCGTTCGCTTAGAAGGCGAATGCTCTATCCAGCTGAGCTATGAGACCTCACCTATCTATCTTATCAAAAAAAGCTAGCTTAGTCAATCATCTATTTGTGATAGGGTGAGCCTTGTTGAATCGAAAATGCTCTATAGATTTGTTCTACTAAGACTAATCTCATTAGTTGATGAGGAAGCGTTAATCTCCCAAAACTAACAGAGAGGTTGGCTCTCTTTTTCACCTCTGGAGAGAGTCCTAAACTCCCACCAATGATAAAAGTGATTGTCGAAAATCCATTAATAGAGGCTCTTTCAAGCTGCTTGCTGAATTCTTCAGAAGAAAAAGTAGTTCCTTCAATAGCTAAAACAACTACAAAATCACGATCTCCTACTTTAGAAAGAATGCGGTTCCCTTCTAACTCCAAAATCTTTTGATTTTCAGATTCGCTAGCCCGATCTGGTGTTTTTTCATCTGACAACTCAATCATTTCTAGATTAGCAAAACGTGAAATCCTTTTGGAATATTCTGCTATGCCATCTTTGAGATATTTTTCTTTCAGTTTTCCAACTGTTACCACTTTAATTTTCATTCTTCTATTCTAACATATTCACACTCAATTTCACATCTTATTCACAGAGAAGATTTTGAAAAAATTCAATAAATTCACAGGTTTTTGAAAGTTATCCACAAGTTGTGAAAAACTTTCTTTCTTTAAGCTTGGATTAAGCTAGCTATTTTATACTTTCATTGATTAAAAAAACATGGAGGCTTCTATGAAAAACTTACAAACTAGTTCCAAAAAATGGGGACAACTTTTATTAGTAATTCTCATTAGCTTTTTTAGTGGTGTTTTAGGTAGTTTTACGACATTGCAACTAAGTCAAAAACAAAACACTAATCCAACAAATACCACCACTGTCAGCAAAACAGCTGTAAAAAATGAAAACTCAACTACACAGGCAGTCGATAAAGTTAAAGATGCTGTGGTATCTGTCATTACTTACTCTGCAAACTCCCAAAATAGTTTATTTGGATCTGCAGAAACTGATACAGATACAAATACTGAGCAAGTTTCTAGCGAAGGTTCTGGAGTTATTTATAAAAAAGAAGGTAACTTTGCTTACCTCGTAACCAATACTCACGTTATCAGTGGAGCTAAAAAAGTAGATATTCGTTTAGCTGATGGAACCAAAGTTCCAGGTGAAATTGTTGGTTCTGATACTTATTCTGACATTGCAGTTGTAAAAATTGCTGCAGATAAGGTGACTACAGTAGCCGAATTTGGAGATTCTGATCAACTAACAGTCGGAGAGACTGCCATTGCAATCGGAAGCCCTCTAGGTTCTGAGTACGCCAATACCGTTACACAGGGTATCGTGTCTAGTTTGAATAGAAATGTTTCTTTAAAATCTGAAGATGGACAAGCTATCTCTACAAAGGCTATCCAAACAGATACAGCTATCAACCCTGGAAATTCTGGCGGTCCCCTAATCAATATTCAGGGACAAGTAATCGGAATTACATCTAGTAAAATAGCCACAAACGGTGGAACTTCTGTGGAAGGACTTGGATTTGCGATTCCTTCAAACGATGCCATCAATATTATCAATCAATTAGAAAAGAATGGAAAAGTCACTCGACCAGCCTTGGGCATTCAAATGGTCAACCTTTCAAATCTTAGTAGCACTGATTTACAAAGATTGAATATACCATCAAGTGTCACTGCAGGAGTAGTTGTTCGTTCTGTTATAACTAGTATGCCTGCCAATGGACATCTACAACAATATGACGTCATTACAAAAGTAGATGATAAAGCTATTTCTTCAACTACTGAATTACAAAGTGCTCTATATAGTCATTCTATCGGAGATAGCATGACCATTACATATTACCGTAATGGTAAAGAAGAAACAACTACCATTAAATTAGATAAGAGTACTAGTGATTTGGAACAATAGTTTACAGATATGTAAAGTTGCTTTACAGAATATCTAAGTTATGATAATGTAGAATTATGGAAGAATTTAAAATTGTTCAAATAAAGGATATTCAAAAAAATCCCTATCAACCTCGTAAGGAATTTTCAGAAGAAAAAATACAAGAGTTGGCACAATCCATTAAGGAAAACGGCTTGATTCAGCCAATTATCGTTAGAAAATCTCCAGTACTTGGATATGAAATTCTAGCTGGAGAAAGACGGTATCGCGCTTCAATAGCTGCTGGACTTTCAGAAATTCCAGTAATTATTAAGCAACTTTCTGATCAAGATATGATGCTTCATTCCATCATTGAAAATCTCCAACGCGAAAATTTAAATCCTATCGAAGAAGCTAAAGCATACCAATCCTTAATCGATAAAGGTTTTACCCACACAGAAATTGCTGAAAAAATGGGGAAATCTCGACCTTATATTACAAACCTAGTTCGATTGTTAGGGCTACCTAAACACATCCTGACAGAAGTTGAAAGTGGGAAGCTTTCCCAGGCTCATGCTAGACTCCTCATTCAATTATCAAGCGACAGACAAGATACACTCTTACATCGTATTCAAACAGAAAATCTTTCAGTTAGACAAGTTGAACAAATACTACAAAAAAATAAGAAGAGTAGTAAAAAAGAAAAAGACCACTTTGTCAAAGAGGAAGAGCAAAAATTGAAAAAAATACTCGGATTAGATGTTCAGATTAGCCTTCAAAAAAAAGATAGCGGTAAAATCTCAATTTCCTTCCATAACCAAGAAGAATACCAACAATTTATTAACAGCCTGAAATAAGGCTGTTATTTTATTATTCTTAACTAACATGGTTATCCACTGATTTATCTTTAAAAAAAGCCTAATATTTCAGAATATTCCTTAGTTATCCACATTCTGTGGATAAAAACTAAAAACATTGTTAATTGTTTTCCACAAGTTGTGGAAAAATAATCTTATCTATGGTAAAATGATTCTATCAATAAACCTTTAAAATTTTATAGTAAAGGAGGAGAAAATCATTGAAAGAAAAACAATTTTGGAATCGTATTTTAGAACTTGCGCATGATCGGTTGACTCAATCAGTTTATGATTTTTACATCTTAGATGCAACCCTGGTTAAAGTAGAAGATGCCACTGCAACGATTTTCTTACCCCGAGATGAGATGCAGATATTTTGGGAAAGAAATATCAATGGAATCCTTTTAACAGCAGGTTTTGAAATCTATGATACTGAAATAAAGGCGCATTATGTCTTCACGAAAGTTGAAGAAACTGCCTCTCAAATAGCTATAGAACCTGATTCTATTAATGATTATCAGACAAGTCCGTCCACTATTCCATATTCTGAAACTGGACTCAAGGAAAAGTATACTTTCGATAATTTTGTCCAAGGAAATGGTAATGTTTGGGCTAAGTCCGCAGCTTTAGCAGTTTCTGAAGATCCTGGACTAACTTATAATCCTCTATTTATCTATGGAGGGCCTGGTCTTGGAAAAACTCACCTACTAAATGCCCTTGGTAATGAAATTCTAAAAAAGAGCCCTAATGCGCGTGTTAAATACATACCTGCTGAAAGCTTCATTAATGAATTCCTAGAGCATTTGAGACTCAATGATATGGAAAAATTCAAAAAAACTTATCGTAGTTTGGATCTCCTACTCATTGATGATATTCAATCTCTTAGTGGAAAGAAAGTTCAGACTCAGGAAGAGTTTTTCAATACATTTAACGCCCTTCACAATAATAATAAGCAGATTGTTTTGACAAGCGACCGTAGACCTGAACATTTAGAGAGTCTTCCTGAACGTCTGGTTACGCGCTTCTCGTGGGGATTAACAACAGATATCACACCACCTGATTTTGAAACACGTATTGCGATTTTACAGAGTAAGACTGAACATCTCAATTATCATTTTCAGAATGATACACTCGAATATTTGGCTGGACAATTTGACTCGAATGTGAGAGAGTTAGAGGGTGCACTCAACGACATCAGCTTGATGGCCAAAGTCAAAAAGATTAACAACATCACAGTAGACATCGCTGCTGAGGCTATTCGTGCTCGCAAACAAGACATTAGCAAAATGATTGTGATTCCAATTGATAAAATACAAACAGAAGTTGGAAACTTTTATGGTGTTAGTGTCAAGGAAATGAAGGGAACTAGACGTGTTCAAAATATCGTTTTAGCCCGTCAAGTTGCCATGTACCTAGCCAGAGAAATGACAGATAATAGCCTTCCTAAAATTGGAAAAGAGTTTGGTGGCAAAGACCACACAACGGTCATTCATGCCCATGGAAAAATCAAATCCATGCTTGAAACAGATGATAATTTACGTTTAGAAATCGAAGCAATCAAAAAGAAAATTAAATAACTTGTGGATAACTTTTGATAAAATTCTTTATTTATCCACACTTTTTAAACAAGGCTCTTTCCTTGAGTTTTCTTGATTAGCATCTGTTTTCCACATATTTCACACGCTCTATTATTACTATTATCCTTCTAATAATAAAAAGAATAAAGGAGAATCCATGATTCATTTTTCAATTAATAAAAATTTATTTTTACAAGCTTTAAATACAACAAAAAGAGCTATTAGCTCAAAAAATGCTATTCCTATTTTATCAACTGTGAAAATTGATGTTACCAATGAAGGAATTACCTTGATTGGATCAAATGGTCAAATCTCAATCGAAAATTTCATTTCGCAAAAAAATGAAAATGCAGGTCTCTTGATTAATTCTTTAGGATCAGTTCTACTGGAAGCCTCTTTCTTTATCAATGTTGTTTCAAGCCTTCCAGATGTGACACTTGATTTTAAAGAAATTGAACAAAAGCAGATTGTCTTAACAAGTGGTAAATCAGAAATTACCCTAAAAGGAAAGGATAGCGAGCAGTATCCACGTATCCAAGAAATTTCCGCAAGTAATCCTTTAGTTCTTGAAACAAAACTTCTTAAAAAGATTATCAATGAAACAGCTTTTGCAGCTAGTACCCAAGAAAGCCGTCCTATTTTGACGGGGGTACATTTTGTCTTGAGCAATCATAAAGAATTAAAAACAGTTGCGACAGACTCTCACCGTCTCAGTCAGAAAAAGTTGACTCTTGAAAAAAATAGCGATGATTTTGATGTTGTCATCCCAAGTCGTTCGCTACGTGAATTTTCAGCTGTTTTTACGGATGATATCGAAACAGTAGAGATTTTCTTCGCAAACAACCAAATTCTCTTTAGAAGTGAAAATATTAGCTTCTACACACGTCTCTTAGAAGGGAATTATCCAGATACAGATCGTTTGATTCCAACAGATTTCAATACAACAGTTACTTTTGACGTTGCTAAACTACGTCAATCTATGGAACGTGCTCGTCTCTTATCAAGTGCGACACAAAATGGTACTGTTAAATTAGAAATTAAAGAAGGAGTTGTAAGTGCCCATGTTCATTCTCCAGAAGTAGGCAAAGTAAACGAAGAAATTGATACTGAAAATGTAAGTGGTGCTGATTTGACGATTAGTTTCAACCCAACTTATTTGATTGAAGCACTAAAAGCTTTGAATAGCGAAAAAGTTACAATCAGCTTTATTTCAGCAGTTCGTCCATTTACTCTGGTTCCAGCTGATACAGATGAAGAGTTCATGCAGCTGATTACACCAGTTCGTACAAATTAATGGAAAGAGGTTGAGCCTAGCTCGCCTCTTTTATGATATAATCAAAAATAGAAAAGGAGATTAACTATGTATCAAGTTGGAAATTTTGTTGAAATGAAAAAACCACACGCTTGTACAATCAAATCAACAGGTAAAAAAGCCAATCGCTGGGAAATTACCCGTGTTGGTGCAGATATCAAAATAAAATGTAGCAATTGTGATCATGTGGTCATGATGAGTCGCTATGATTTTGAAAGAAAAATGAACAAAATCATCGACTAGGAACCCCATAGTAAGAGGGTTAGCAAGTTTTCCCTTTTTGTGTTATAATATTGAAGATTGAAATGTGAACGGAGAATGAGAAACTATGGCTTTAACAGCAGGTATTGTAGGTTTACCAAACGTTGGTAAATCAACCCTATTTAATGCAATTACAAAAGCAGGAGCAGAGGCTGCAAACTATCCTTTTGCGACCATTGATCCAAACGTTGGAATGGTAGAAGTTCCAGATGAACGCCTCCAAAAATTGACGGAAATGATTACTCCTAAAAAGACAGTTCCAACAACCTTTGAATTTACAGATATTGCAGGGATTGTAAAAGGAGCATCAAGAGGAGAAGGTCTTGGGAATAAATTTTTGGCCAACATCCGTGAAGTTGATGCGATTGTTCATGTGGTTCGTGCCTTTGATGATGAAAATGTCATGCGTGAGCAAGGTCGTGAAGATGCCTTTGTGGATCCGCTAGCAGATATTGATACCATTAACCTAGAGTTGATTCTTGCTGATTTAGAATCAGTCAATAAACGCTATGCGCGTGTAGAAAAAATGGCGCGTACGCAAAAAGATAAGGAATCAGTTGCAGAATTTAACGTTCTTCAAAAGATTAAACCTGTTCTTGAAGATGGAAAATCAGCTCGTACCATTGAATTTACAGATGAAGATCAAAAAGTTGTTAAAGGACTCTTTCTCTTGACAACGAAACCAGTTCTTTATGTAGCTAACGTTGATGAGGATGTGGTTGGAGACCCAGAATCTATCGATTATGTGAAGCAAATTCGTGAATTCGCAGCAACAGAAAATGCAGAGGTAGTGGTTATTTCTGCACGTGCTGAAGAAGAAATTTCTGAGTTAGACGATGAAGATAAAAAAGAGTTTCTTGAAGCCATTGGATTGACAGAATCAGGTGTAGATAAGTTGACTCGAGCTGCTTATCATCTACTAGGACTTGGAACTTACTTCACAGCTGGTGAAAAAGAGGTTCGTGCATGGACCTTTAAACGTGGCATGAAAGCTCCTCAAGCAGCTGGTATCATCCACTCTGACTTTGAAAAAGGATTTATTCGTGCAGTGACCATGTCTTATGACGATTTGGTAAAATATGGCTCTGAAAAGGCTGTAAAAGAAGCTGGACGTTTGCGTGAAGAAGGAAAAGAATATGTCGTGCAAGATGGCGATATTATGGAATTCCGCTTTAACGTTTAATCAATATTTAAAATAATGTCAATTAGGTTGGAAAAAAATTCCAACCCTTTTGACTTTTGAAAGGAAATTAAAATGACAAAATTGCTTGTAGGATTGGGAAATCCAGGAGATAAATATTTTGAAACCAAACACAACGTTGGTTTTATGCTGATTGATCAACTAGCAAAAAAACAGAATGTATCCTTTACACACGATAAAATATTCCAAGCTGAATTAGCTTCATTTTTCCTTAATGGTGAAAAAATTTATCTAGTGAAACCAACAACTTTTATGAATGAAAGTGGGAAAGCAGTTCATGCTTTATTAACCTATTATGGTTTAGATATTGAAGATTTACTGATTATTTACGATGATCTTGACATGGAAGTAGGAAAAATTCGACTTCGCGCTAAAGGATCAGCTGGCGGTCATAATGGTATCAAGTCAATTATCCAACATATTGGTACACAGGTTTTCAATCGTGTAAAGATTGGTATAGGTAGACCTAAAAAAGGAATGTCTGTTGTTCACCATGTTTTGAGTAAGTTTGATCAAGAAGATTATATTGGTATTTTACAATCTATTGACAAGGTTGACGATGCTGTAAATTATTATTTACAAGAAAAAAACTTTGAAAAGACGATGCAGAAATATAATGGGTAAGGAAATGGCATTAATCGATTTCTTTTTAGAGAATAAACAAATCCTATCTTGGCATGAGAACCTACCACAGAAACAAAGACAATTATTGCTAGGTCTTTCTGGATCAGCAAAATCTTTAGCTATTGCTAGTAGTCTGAAGAGTCAGGATAAGGTTTTAGTGATGACTTCTACATATGGAGAGGCTGAGCGTCTGGTCAATGATCTAATCTCTATACTAGGTTCGGATCTGGTTTATCCATTTCTAGTAGATGATTCACCAATGGTCGAATTTTTGGTATCATCTCAGGAAAAGATTTTTTCTCGGGTTGAAGCTCTGCGGTTTCTACGAGATAAGTCTCAAAGAGGGATTTTAGTTTGTAACGTCGCAGCTAGTCGGGTATTCTTACCAAATCCTCAAGTTTTTGATAATAGTATCTTAGAACTTCAAGTGGGCCAGGAATGCGAACAAAGAGAATTAAAAAATCACTTAATTTCTCTTGGTTATAAGAAAGTTACACAAGTTCAAAGTCAGGGAGAATTTAGCCTTCGTGGAGATATCCTGGATATATTTGAAACTTCTCAACTATCTCCTTACCGAATAGAATTTTTTGGTGATGAAATAGATGGAATTAGAGAATTTGATGCAGAGACACAATTATCAAAGGAAGATCGCCCTGAAATTTCTATATATCCCGCTAGTGATATTTTACTAACTGCTGAAGATTATCATCGTGGTCAGGAATTTTTAGAAAAAGAGATTGACAAGACATTGTCACCAACTGTAAAGTCTTACCTAGAAGAAGTTTTTAGTTGCACGAAAGAGCAAGTTTTTCATGCAGATATTCGAAAGTTTTTATCTGTTTTGTATAAAAAACAGTGGACCTTGATTGACTACTTGAACCAAGCGCCTATTATCTTTGATGATTTTCAAAAAATCATGAATCAGTATGATGTTTTTGATAAGGAAACAGCTAGCTACTTTACAGAAGATTTACATAATAGTAAAGCTGTATCAAGTTTACAATACTTTGCTGATGTAGAAATTCAATTTAAAAAATATTTACCAGCTAGCTTCTTTTCTAATTTTCAAAAGGGACTTGGAAATCTAAAATTTGATCATCTTTATCAATTTAATCAATATCCAATGCAAGAGTTCTTCAATCAGTTTTCTTTTCTGAAAGAAGAAGTTGAGCGTTATAAAAAATTAAAGTATACGATTGTTCTTCAGTCAAGTAGCGAGAATGAACTAAAAAAATTGTCAACGATTCTTGATGAATATAACATTAAAATTGACAATAGTAATCAAAGTGAAATCTGTAAAGGAACTGTAAATCTTGTTGAAGGAAATCTTCGTCATGGCTTTCATTTTGTAGATGAAAATCTTGTATTTATCACTGAATATGAAATTTTCAAGAAGAAGATTAAACGTAAATATAGAATACAAAATATCAGTAATGCTGAGCGTCTGAAAGATTATAATGAGCTCCAAAAAGGAGACTATGTTGTTCACCAAATTCATGGTATTGGCCAATATTTAGGAATCGAAACGATTGAACTCAAAGGGATTCACCGAGATTATGTAAGTATCCAATATCAAAATGGAGATCGAATTTCTATACCAGTAGAGCAGATACAGACTCTTTCTAAGTATGTTTCAAGTGATGGTAAGGCTCCAAAGTTAAACAAATTAAACGATGGACGTTTTAAAAAAGCTAAACAAAAAGTCAAAAATCAAGTTGAAGATATTGCAGATGACTTAATTAAGTTATATGCAGAGAGAAGTCAACTTGAAGGTTTTGCATTTTCAAAAGATGATGAAGATCAAGTTGCTTTTGATGCGGCTTTCCATTATGTTGAAACCGAGGATCAACTTCGAAGCATAGATGAAATTAAAAAGGATATGCAGGCTTCTCAACCAATGGATCGACTTTTAGTTGGAGATGTTGGTTTTGGTAAGACAGAAGTAGCAATGCGAGCTGCTTTTAAGGCTGTCAACGATCATAAACAGGTTGTTGTTTTAGTACCTACTACAGTTTTGGCGCAGCAACATTACAGTAATTTCAAGGAAAGATTTGAACAGTTTGCTGTAAATGTAGATGTTTTGAGTCGCTTTAGAAGTAAAAAAGAACAGACTGAAACACTTGAAAAATTGAAAAAAGGTCAAGTAGATATCCTCATAGGAACTCATCGAGTTTTATCTAAAGATGTGCACTTTGCAGATTTAGGATTGATCATCATCGATGAAGAACAACGTTTTGGTGTCAAGCATAAGGAAGCTTTGAAGGAATTAAAAAAGAAAGTTGATGTCTTAACCTTGACAGCTACACCAATTCCTCGAACTCTTCATATGTCTATGCTAGGTATCCGAGATTTATCAGTCATCGAAACTCCTCCAACCAATCGATATCCTGTACAAACCTATGTCCTTGAACAGAATGATCGTGTCATTCGAGATGCTGTATTGAGAGAAATGGATCGTGGTGGTCAAGTTTACTATCTTTACAACAAAGTTGACACGATTGAAAAGAAGGTTTCAGAGTTACAAGAACTTATTCCAGAAGCTTCTATTGGATTTGTCCATGGTCAAATGAGTGAAATTCGCTTAGAAAATACACTTCTTGATTTCATTGAAGGACAATATGATATTTTAGTAACCACGACAATCATTGAAACAGGTGTAGACATTCCAAATGCAAATACCTTGTTTATAGAAAATGCAGACCACATGGGATTGTCAACTTTGTATCAACTTAGAGGTCGAGTTGGTCGAAGTAATCGAATTGCCTATGCCTATCTTATGTATCGACCTGACAAATCTTTGACAGAAGTTTCAGAAAAGAGATTAGAAGCTATCAAGGGATTTACCGAATTGGGTTCTGGTTTCAAAATCGCTATGCGCGATTTATCCATTCGTGGAGCGGGTAATCTTTTAGGTAGTTCGCAGTCAGGTTTTATTGATTCTGTTGGTTTTGAGTTGTATTCTCAGTTGCTGGAAGAAGCGATAGCTAAGAAAAACGGAACTGATAAAAAACGTGAAAAAGGAAATGCTGAATTACTTCTGCAAATTGATGCCTATCTCCCAGATGAATATATTTCTGATGAACGGCATAAAATTGAAATTTACAAGAGAATTCGTCAGATTGACAATCGTGTCAACTATGAAGAATTACAAGATGAGTTGATCGATCGTTTTGGAGAATATCCAGATGTTGTTGCTTACCTTTTAGAAATTGGATTAGCTAAAGCATATCTCGATAAAGTATTTGTTAATCGTGTTGAAAGAAAAAATAATAAACTTATCGTTCAATTTGAAAAAATTTCGCAACAATTATTTTTAACACAAGATTATTTCCAGGCTCTTTCTCAGACAAGTTTGAAGGCTAATATTTCAGAAAATCAAGGTTTGATAGAAGTTGTATTTGATATTCGAAATAAAAAAGATTATGAGATTTTAGAAGGATTGTTGACTTTTGCTGAATCCCTAGTGGCCATAAAAAATGCAAAAGAGTCAAATTAGGTATGACATTTTTCTTCTATAAAAGGGAGAAAAATGGTACAATAATAGTTTGAGGTAATAAAGATGAGATTAGATAAATATTTAAAAGTATCAAGAATTATTAAGCGCCGTACAGTGGCTAAAGAAGTTGCAGATAAGGGACGTATCAAGGTAAATGGTATTCTTGCTAAGAGCTCTACAGATTTAAAAATCAACGACCAAGTCGAAATTCGTTTCGGAAATAAGTTGTTGCTTGTAAAAGTGTTAGAAATGAAAGATAGCACTAAAAAAGAAGATGCCGCAGGTATGTATGAAATTATCAGCGAAACAAGGGTAGAAAACGATGTATAAAAAAATAGTCCAAATGAATAATTCTTTTATTCAAAATGAACATCAGCGTCGTAAATACTTGATGGAAGAACGACAAAGACGAAATCGTTTTATGGGTTGGGTGTTGATTTTGATTATATTGTTGTTTATCCTACCAAGCTATAATTTGACTCAAAGTTATCAGCAACTACTCGAACGTCGCCAACAGTTATCTGACTTGAAAAAGCAGTATCAAGAATTGAGCGATGAAAAAGATAAAGAATCAAATCTTGCAACAAAACTAAAGGACGAAACTTACGCAGCTAAATATTTGCGTGCTAAATATTATTATTCAAAATCATGGGAGGAAGTATACACCATCCCGGACTTGCTTCCTAGGTAATAGAATATGGAAAATTTATTAGATATTGTTGAACAATTTTTAAGTTTATCAGATGAAAAATTAGAAGAGTTATCTCAGAAGAATCATCTGCTACGACTTCAGGAAGAAGAGGAAAAAAAGAATGCGTAAATTTTTAGTGATATTACTACTTCCTATTTTCTTTAAAAGTATCCAAGTAGTAAGCACTGAGAATCCAGTTATCATTCCAAATCAAGAAATTTATTCCTTAACTCATGCTACATATCATTTTTATTATCAAGATATAATTGAATCCCCTAAGTTTTATGGTGAAACGTCCATTTATGCTTCAGATGATTTGATAAAAGAGTCAGGGAAAGTTACAGCAGAAACAACATTAACTATTCTAGAATGGCGGTTAAATGGACAAGGTCAACCTGTCTTTAAATTATCTAATAATCAGTTTGTTGCTGCAGACAAAAGACTTCTATATGATGCATCAAAAATAAATTCTCTATCCCAAAAAGTATGGTTAGAACCTGGATTTTTCATTTACAATAGTCCCTATGATCAAATAGAAAAAACAACTACTTTAGCTCCTTATCAAGAGGTTGAAGTGGATATGTCAGTGTTTGCTGAGGGACGGGAATTTTTACATATTAAACAAATTGGTTGGGTTTCGACGGATTACATTTCCAATGATGACAATCGTATCCAGAAAGTACAAGAGTTGTTATCTGCGAATTATCGAAATGAACAGTTTTCTATTTATGTGAAACAATTGAGCACGGGTAAGGAAGCTGGGATTAATGAAGATCAAAAAATGTACGCTGCTAGTGTTATGAAATTGCCTTATCTTTATTATGTTCAAGAAAAAATCAATCAAGGTGATTACCAACTTGACACGAAACTGAAGTATGTTTCCGAAGTGAATGATTTCCCTGGTTCTTATAAGCCTGAAGGTAGTGGAAGTCTTCCTAAAACAGCAGACAACAAAGAATACCCCTTCAGAGATTTGATATCAAAAACAGCGAAAGAATCTGATAATGTAGCTCACAACATTCTTGGATATTATGTTACCAACAAGTCAGATGAGACCTTTAAAAAGGAGATGGCTAGAATTTCAGGTGAAGAGTGGAACGTAACAGATAAGTTAGCATCAGCTAAAATGGCTGGTCAAGTTATGGAGGCTATTTATAATCAGAATGCTTTTGTTTTAGAATCTCTATCACAAACGTCCTTTGACAATCAGAGGATTGCGAAAGATATTTCTGCTAAGGTAGCCCATAAAATTGGGGATGCAGACGAATACAAGCATGACACTGCTATTGTTTATTCAGAGTCTCCTTTCATCATTTCAATTTTTACCAAAAATTCAGATTATGATACCATTTCTAAAATTGCCAAGGATGTCTATGAGGTCCTGAAATGACAGACCAAAATTTTTTAAATCATTTTCTAGAAAAAGGTTATTTTAAAGATCATTCAAAAGTTGTAATAGCCTTATCTGGTGGACTTGATTCGATGTTTCTCTTTCATCTTCTATCAACTTATAAAAAGGAACTTGGTATTGAGATTTTTTTAGTCCATGTCAATCATAAACAACGACCAGAGTCAGACAATGAAGAACATGAATTAAGAAAACTAGCTGAACAAGTTGGAGTTCCGATTTATGTAGCTAACTTCTCTGGAGCTTTTACAGAAGCGAGCGCTCGTCAATTTCGCTATGAATTTTTTAGAGATGTGATGAGAGAAACATCCTCTACTGCTCTTATAACGGCTCATCATGCAGATGATCAGGTTGAAACGATTTTTATGAGATTGATCAGGGGCACTAGGTTGCATCATCTATCGGCTATTAAAGAGAAGCAAAAATTTGATAGGGGAGAATTAATTCGTCCCTTACTCTCTTTCTATAAGAAGGAATTTCCTGAAATTGAACATTTTGAGGATGACACAAATCAGGAAAATCACTATTTTCGCAACCGTGTTCGCAATCTCTATTTACCGCAGATTGAAACAGAGAATCTTCAAGTTAGAAAAGCTTTGCTAGAATTTGGAAAAGAAGTATCTGACTATCAGACAGCTATCGGTGAATTAACTCAAACAGTAGATATTGAAGATTTAACTCAGTTTTTATCTTTTTCAGAAGAAACACAACGAGTTTTATTGCAACACTATCTTGGTCGATTCGCAAACTTAAATGTAACAAGAGAACAATTTCAACAGATCCATCATATATTGAAAACCAAGAGTCAATATCGCCATAGTTTAAAAAATGGTTATGAGCTTGTAAAGGAATACGATCACTTTCAGATTTGTAAAATCAGACCAAAGTCTGATGAAAAAAACAATGAGTGTGTGTTAGACTATCTAAACCAAGTTCACTATGAAGGATATCTATTTTCATTTGGACTTCCTATAGAAGGAGATAGAGTTCAAAAAATATATGTTTCACGGGAAACATCCTTAATTTTACGGCACCGTCATTCAGGTGACTATCTGATAAAAAATGGACATCGAAAAAAACTAAGACGACTTTTTATTGATTTAAAAATCCCTAAAGAAAAACGGGAAAAAGTGATAATCATTGAGCAATCAGGTCAAATTTGTTCAGTTTTAGGAATTGAAACTAGTGATTTGAGTAAAAAAATGAAAAATGATATAATGAACACTGTACTTTATATAGAAAAAATAGATAGGTAAAATCATGTTAGAAAAAGATATCAAGAAAATTTTGATTTCACAAGATGAAATTACAGAAGCAGCTAAAAAATTGGGTGCTCAGTTGACAAAGGATTACGAAGGCAAGAATCCAATTTTGGTTGGGATTTTAAAAGGTTCTATTCCTTTTATGGCTGAATTAATCAAATATATTGATACACATCTTGAAATGGACTTTATGATGGTCTCTAGTTATCATGGTGGGACTGTAAGTAGTGGTGTCATTAATATCAAACAAGACGTAACTCAAGATATTAAAGGTCGACATGTTGTCTTTGTAGAAGATATTATCGATACTGGTCAAACTTTGAAGAGCTTGAGAGACATGTTTACTGCAAGAGAAGCAGCCTCTGTTAAGATTGTTACCATGTTGGATAAACCAGAGGGACGCACTGTCGAAATTGAAGCAGATTATACATGCTTTACAATTCCAAATGAGTTTGTTGTAGGCTATGGTTTAGACTATAATGAAAATTATCGTAACCTTCCTTATGTAGGCGTATTGAAAGAGGAAGTTTACTCAAAATAGAAGGGTAAGTTGTTGAATGCAAAAACAAAATAATGGTTTCATAAAAAATCCATTTCTTTATTTGTTGATGATTTTCTTGCTGGTGACAGGATTTCAGTACTTTTTTGCTGGAAGAGCCGCTGGTCATAGTCAACAAATAAAGTACTCAGAATTGGTGCAGGAAATTACCAATGATAACGTAAAAGAAATGACCTATCAGCCAAACGGTAGTGTTATTGAGGTATCAGGTGAATACAAAACTGCAAAAACAGAAAAGAAGGAAACTGGGATTCAATTTTTCACTCCTTCTGCTACAAAGGTAGAAAAATTTACTAGTATTATCCTACCATCAGATACCACTGTTGCTGATTTACAAAAGTTAGCAGGTGAACATCAAACACAAATTGAAGTGAAACATGAGAGTTCAAGTGGTATGTGGATTAACATCCTAGTGTCTATCGTACCATTTGGTATCTTATTCTTCTTCCTATTCTCAATGATGGGCAATATGGGAGGAAATAATGGACGAAATCCAATGAGCTTTGGTCGAAGTAAAGCTAAAGCTGCTAACAAAGAAGACATCAAAGTTCGCTTCTCAGATGTTGCAGGCGCAGAGGAAGAAAAACAAGAACTTGTTGAAGTTGTTGAATTTTTAAAAGATCCAAAACGCTTTACAAAATTAGGTGCTCGTATCCCAGCTGGTGTTCTCTTAGAGGGTCCTCCAGGAACTGGTAAAACATTACTTGCTAAAGCAGTTGCAGGAGAAGCTGGCGTACCATTCTTTAGTATTTCAGGTTCTGACTTTGTAGAAATGTTCGTCGGTGTCGGTGCAAGTCGTGTCCGTTCTCTATTTGAGGACGCTAAAAAAGCAGCACCAGCTATTATCTTTATTGATGAAATCGACGCTGTTGGTCGCCAACGTGGTGTCGGTTTAGGTGGAGGTAATGACGAACGTGAACAAACCCTAAACCAACTCTTGATTGAAATGGATGGTTTTGAAGGAAATGAAGGAATCATTGTTATTGCGGCAACCAACCGTTCAGATGTTCTAGATCCGGCCCTTCTTCGTCCAGGTCGTTTTGATAGAAAAGTATTGGTTGGTCGTCCAGATGTTAAGGGACGCGAAGCAATTCTGAAAGTCCACGCTAGAAATAAACCTTTAGCAGAAGATGTAGATTTGAAATTGGTGGCACAACAAACACCAGGTTTTGTTGGAGCTGATTTAGAAAATGTATTGAACGAAGCAGCTTTGGTTGCTGCCCGTCGTAACAAATCAGTCATTGATGCTTCAGATATTGATGAAGCTGAAGATCGTGTTATCGCTGGACCTTCTAAGAAGGATAAAACTGTTTCTCAAAAAGAACGTGAGATGGTTGCTTATCATGAGGCAGGACATACAATTGTTGGTCTCGTCTTGTCAAATGCACGTGTCGTTCATAAGGTAACAATCGTTCCTCGTGGTCGTGCAGGTGGTTATATGATTGCTCTTCCAAAAGAAGATCAAATGCTACTATCTAAAGAAGATATGAAAGAACAATTAGCTGGTTTGATGGGGGGACGTGTTGCTGAAGAAATCATCTTCAATGTCCAAACGACAGGCGCATCCAACGACTTTGAACAAGCTACACAGATGGCGCGTGCTATGGTTACTGAGTATGGTATGAGTGAAAAACTTGGTCCAGTTCAGTACGAAGGTAATCATGCAATGTTTGGTGCTCAAACTCCACAAAAATCTATTTCAGAGCGTACAGCTTATGAAATTGACGAAGAAGTTCGTGCATTGTTAAATGAAGCACGTAATAAAGCGGCTGAGATTATTCAATCAAATCGTGAAACTCATAAGTTAATTGCAGAAGCATTATTGAAATACGAAACATTAGATAGTACACAAATTAAATCTCTTTACGAAACAGGTAAGATGCCTGAAGCAACAGAAGAAGAATCACATGCACTATCTTATGATGAAGTAAAATCTAAAATGACTGAAGAAAAGTAAACATAATGAACGCTAACAGAGAAAACTGATGTTTTCTCTGTTCAGATTGAAGACAAAGTCCTTAGAACTCAAGTTTCTAAGGGCTTTTCTTTGTGTAAAGTCGTATAATCGTATAATAGAGGTAAGAAGAGTTGTGAGGTAATCCCTATGTTTCACAAAGAAAAACCTGATTATAATCGTAAGCAATAGTTCTCAGTAGAACGCTTCAAAGGTCGCAAGTCTCTTCTCAGGGAGTTAGAGATAGTCTTCAAAGGTTGGTGAAAAAAAGTTTCAAAAAGGTGTTGACAAGTAAGAAAAAGTCGGTATAATAGTAAGAGTTGAAAATAACAACTCCGGTCCGTTGGTCAAGGGGTTAAGACACCGCCTTTTCACGGCGGTAACACGGGTTCGAATCCCGTACGGACTATGGTGTATTGCAGTTGAAACACTGGATGAAAAAAGTTAAAAAAAGTTTCAAAAAAGTGTTGACAAGCGAAAGCGGCTGTGATATACTAATATAGTTGTCACTTGAAAGAGATTGAGTGACAAAGACCTTTGAAAACTGAACAAGACGAACCAATGTGCAGGGCACTACAACTGAGGTTGTAGTACTGAACAATGAAAAAACAATAAATCTGTCAGTGACAGAAATGAGTGAGA
>NZ_JASHDO010000012.1:0-54863 GCF_047463615.1 Streptococcus infantis
CTTACACTATTCGTGTAATTTATTAGAGAAGCATCTAAACTACTAAATTGGTAGATATTTCTGTAAATCTTTAATATTTTTATCGAAAAAATTAATATGTTTTGTTATAATGTTAGAGAATTGGAAAAGGAGCCTATAAATGAAAAAAATAATATACAGAAAAGCAAGGCTGGACGAATATCAAAAAATTGGAAAAGTGGTGGCCGACAGCTTCTTTGATTATCCTTTTTTAACTCTAATCATAGATGATCTCAAGAAACCTGAATACTATCCTGCTTTTTTAGAACTATTGGAGAGTCTCCTTACTCGCCTCTATATCAAAGAAGAGACCTGTTTAATAGCTGAACAAGACGGAGAAATCCTGGCTGTTGCCCTATTACAACAAAATGATTTTTCTATCCTATCTTACTTGCTAAATGGTGTCATAAAACTGTTTCGCTACATTAGCCCACGAAATTTTTTGAAGTATCTTGATCTAGTAGACCGTTCCGAAGAACATTTGAAAAAATCTAATAGCTTTGACTGGTATTTGATGCTCCTTGCAGTCAATCCATCCGTTAAAGGACAAGGAGTGGGCAGTGCTTTTCTTAGAGACGCAGTTGAGCCTTATGTCAAATCCAAGGGTTGCAAGCGTTTAGGACTCATTACCAGTACAGAAAAAAATGTTTCATTCTACAAAAAGAACGAATATGTATTACTAGATTTCATGGAGTTAGAGTATGGGACTAAGTCTATTGGAAACTGGGCTTTTTTAAAGACTATCAATAAATAAAGTAAAAAAGGAGTTTAAATCAACTCCTTTTTTACTTTATTTAACTGCTTCTTTCAAGGCATCAACCTTATCCAAGCGTTCCCATGGAAGGTCAATATCTGTACGTCCCATGTGTCCATAAGCCGCTGTTTGACGGTAGATTGGACGTTTAAGGTCTAGCATTTGAATGATTCCTGCTGGACGAAGGTCAAAGATTTGACGCGCTGCCTTTTCAAGCTTGCTTTCAGCGACTGTTCCAGTACCGAAGGTATCGATACGAACAGATACAGGTTGGGCTACACCAATTGCGTAAGCCAATTGCACTTCAGCTTTCTTAGCAAGACCTGCAGCAACAATGTTTTTGGCAATATAGCGAGCTGCATAAGAAGCAGAACGGTCAACCTTAGTCGCGTCCTTACCAGAGAAGGCACCACCACCATGACGTGAATAACCACCATAGGTATCCACGATGATCTTACGACCCGTCAAACCTGAGTCCCCTTGAGGTCCTCCGATAACGAAACGACCTGTTGGATTGATGAAGAATTTAGTTTCATCGTCAAGATATGAAGCTGGAATCACTTCTTTGATGACCTTGTTGATTACATCCTCATGGATTTGTTCATTGCTGACTTCTGGATCGTGTTGAGTTGAAATAACGACAGTGTCCACGCGCACTGGTTGGTCATTCTCATCATATTCAACAGTAACTTGAGATTTAGCGTCTGGACGAAGGTAACTAATTTCACCAGACTTACGTAGCTCTGCCAAACGACGAACCAACTTGTGGCTGAGTGAGATTGGCAATGGCATGAGTTCTTCAGTTTCATCCACCGCAAAACCAAACATGAGACCTTGGTCTCCAGCCCCAATCAAATCAAGTGGATCTTGATCCGCATTCCCACGAACTTCTAAGGCTTCATTAACCCCTTGAGCGATATCTGGTGATTGTTCTACCAAGGATGGGTGAACTCCTACCGTCTCCGCAGAAAAACCGTACTCTGTATTGGTATAACCGATTTCTGCAATAGTATCACGAACCACTCGGTTAATATCGACATAAGCATTGGTTGAAATTTCACCGAAAACATGTACTGAACCAGTATAAACAGCTGTTTCAGCGGCAACGTGCGCCTCTGGATCTTGCTCTAAAATAGCATCCAAGATAGCATCTGAAATTTGGTCTGCAATCTTATCTGGGTGCCCCTCAGATACAGATTCAGACGTGAAAAGTTTACGTTCTGACATAAAAAATGTCCCCCCTTAAAAAATATTCGTTATAGAGTTACAAAGTACTGATAGAAAAACTATTCGCAATAAATTTCTACCACCTTATCGGGACCATATAACCTAACTATTATAACACGATTTCTAGAAAAATGCCTAGATTATTGCTTTTTTTCTCTCATTTCCCAACCAGTCTTTTTTACATGAATACAAGATCAAAAAATCTCCTAAAGCAAGAGTTAAAATCCTACTTCAAGAGATTTCATAAAAACTAATTATTTTCTAGATAAAATTCAAACCGTTCTCCGACGTATTGGCTCTTTACATACTCGAAAGCCGTCCCGTCATCAAAGTAAGACACCTGAGTCAGTCCTAATATAGCATGCCCTTTTTCGACCTCTAAGTAATAAGCAATTTTTTCCTTGGCTAAGCGGGCATAAATGGTCTGATGAGATTTACCAATTCGATAACCATGCTCTTGCAAGGTTTGAAAGAAGTGCTTGGTTACTTCTTCTTTTTTGAAATTTTTGATAAATTTCTCAGGAATCGAAGCCACTTCATAGACAACAGGAACCTTATCAGCATAGCGAACACGTTCCATCCGAATTATATTGTCAGTTGGTAGTATACCTAGTTTAGCCACTTCTTGCTCATTTGGAATGGTTCGACGATAGGAAATCAGATGACTCGATGGTGTTTTACCCTGAGCTTTTACAATCTCCGTAAAACTAGTTGTTCCACGCATTCTTTCCTGAACACGTGTGCTTGAAACAAAGGTCCCACTACCTACACGTCGTTCCAAAACCCCTTCTTCAACCAAAAGAGAGATTGCTTGACGTAAGGTCATGCGGCTAACCTCAAATTCCTCGGCTAAGTCTCGCTCACTTGGGAGTCTCTCTCCTATTTTCCAATTTCCCTCATCAATATCTTTCTTGATTTGGTCGTGAATTTTCATATAAGCTGGTAACATGCTTGCTCACTTCTTTTCTTTATTTTTTCCATTGTACCGTATCTTATGGGGAAAAGTCAAACCGCACTTGTTTGGTTGGTAATTCTAACCCTTTTATGATAGAATATTCAAGAAGATATTTCTTTTAAGAAAGGGAAAAGATGAGCAACATTTCAACTGATTTGCAAGATGTCGAAAAGATCATCGTACTGGATTATGGTAGCCAGTATAACCAACTTATCTCACGTCGTATCCGTGAGATTGGTGTCTTTTCAGAACTAAAAAGTCACAAGATTTCGGCTGACGAAGTCCGTGCTATCAATCCTATCGGGATTGTACTTTCAGGTGGTCCAAACTCTGTTTACGAAGAAGGATCGTTTGATATTGATCCAGAGATTTTTGAACTTGGAATTCCGATTTTGGGAATCTGCTATGGTATGCAGCTATTGACTCACAAGCTTGGTGGTAAGGTTGTTCCTGCAGGCGATGCTGGTAACCGTGAATATGGTCAATCAACATTGACTCACACAGAATCAGCTCTTTTTGCGGGTACTCCAGATGAGCAACTTGTCTTGATGAGCCATGGGGATGCTGTTACAGAAATTCCTGCTGATTTTGTCCGTACTGGAACTTCTGCTGACTGTCCTTACGCATCTATTGAAAATCCAGACAAGAAAATCTATGGTATCCAATTCCACCCTGAAGTTCGCCACTCAGTACACGGTTATGATATCCTCCGAAACTTTGCCTTGAACATCTGTGGTGCCAAAGGGGACTGGACAATGGATAACTTCATCGAGATGCAAATCAAACAAATCCGTGAGAAAGTTGGAGACAAACGTGTTCTCCTCGGACTTTCTGGTGGTGTTGACTCTTCTGTTGTTGGGGTTCTTCTCCAAAAAGCCATCGGGGATCAATTGATCTGTATCTTTGTAGACCACGGTCTTCTCCGTAAAGGTGAAGCTGACCAAGTTATGGATATGCTTGGTGGTAAGTTTGGTTTGAACATTGTCAAAGCAGACGCTGCCAAACGTTTCCTTGATAAATTGGCTGGTGTATCTGATCCTGAACAAAAACGGAAGATTATCGGTAACGAGTTTGTTTATGTCTTTGACGATGAGGCAAGCAAACTAACAGACGTGAAATTCCTTGCTCAAGGGACACTCTATACAGACGTGATTGAGTCTGGTACGGATACTGCTCAAACCATCAAGTCTCACCACAACGTTGGTGGACTCCCAGAAGACATGCAGTTTGAACTGATCGAGCCACTCAACACTCTTTACAAGGACGAAGTTCGTGCCCTTGGTACTGAACTTGGTATGCCAGACCACATCGTATGGCGCCAACCATTCCCAGGGCCAGGGCTTGCTATCCGTGTTATGGGGGAAATCACTGAAGAAAAACTCGAAACTGTCCGTGAATCAGACGCTATCCTTCGTGAAGAGATCGCCAAAGCTGGTCTTGACCGCGATATCTGGCAATACTTCACTGTTAACACTGGCGTTCGTTCAGTAGGTGTTATGGGAGACGGCCGTACTTATGACTATACAATTGCTATCCGTGCTATCACTTCTATCGATGGTATGACAGCTGACTTCGCTAAGATCCCTTGGGAAGTTCTCCAGAAAATCTCAGTTCGTATCGTAAACGAAGTTGACCACGTTAACCGCATCGTCTATGATATTACAAGTAAACCACCTGCAACCGTTGAGTGGGAGTAGAGTAAGTTATTCAAAAAAACGCTTGAAATCAATGATTTCAGCGTTTTTATTTTCCTATTAGCACCAATTTAGCACCAAAAACTATTTTTCAATGTCTAAATCTAAAATCTTTTTAACATTTTTTGTACTCTCTACATACTTACCCTTCTTTGATTCTCTAACAATTCTGTCATAATCACTATCATTTTCATCTAATTCATAAACACGATATAAATCATTTTTAAATTCAAACTCACTAATCAAATCTTGTTTTCTCATTATGATACCCCCCTAATATAAATTATACATAAAAAAATACTTACATCAACTAATTTGATAAATTTCAAATGTGATATAATAAGAAAAAATAGAAGAGGGTATAAAATGCTTAAAGAATTCGGTATGACTACTTTGGAAATTTCAAAATCTGATTCAAATAAAGAACAGAATATCCCAGTTCTAAAAATGTATGATGATAAAGAATTAATTGGGACTTTTAATATTCTTACAAATGAAGTTATAGAAAATATAGATTTAGCAGATTATGATATTCGTTTTGCACAGAAACAAATTGAATTAAATCGAGATAATTATCTTGAAACATGGAAAGAGATAAAAAATACGGTAAACACTAATAGTTTACCGTAGAAATCTAAAGTTAAATCGGACAGACTTCGCTAGTCAGACAAAACTTTAGATTGATTTTTTTTAGTATGCTGATTGCCCTTAAATTTACTCTTTCTGATATTATTGTCACTCACCACTACTTTTCCAGTCATTCTAGTTGCCACTTCTTTCATTGCACTTGGTCTTAAATGAGAGTACGTTCCAAGTGTAGTCTTAATATCAGCGTGTCCTAAACGATTTTGCATTTCTAAATCATTCATTCCCAAAGAGAGCATAAAGCTGGCATGAGAGTGTCTTAAATCATGGATCCTAATTGATTTTATTTTTGCGTAATCACTATGAGATTTTAGAACACGTTTAAGAGTTGATTTTACCAATGGACTATCAGCTATGGAAAATACAAATTTACATTCCCCTATTTGAGATTGTGCTTTCTTCCAATATTTCAAATGTTCTAATGTATCATCATCAAGATACAAAAGCCTAACACCTGATATAGATTTTGTATCGGTAAGATACCACTCTTTTTGGCTTTTATAATACATGGAACAGTCTATTAAAACAGTACCTTTTTCAAAGTCAATTTTCGACCATTCAATAGCTTGTAATTCACTTGTCCTAACTCCAGTCATAAAGAAAAACCAAAATGTAGTAAAATACAATAATTCATAGATATTAGATTTATCAAATGTACTAATAAATAGCTGAAATTCTTCTACCGTCCAAAAATCAACTTTAGGACGGTCTTTTTTTACATTTCCTACTGTCTTAGCAACATTACTTGATAACATACCTAGTTTAACTGCTAAATCAAAAACCTGTTGTAAAATTTGATGAACTGAACGGATATAATTGTTAGATAATCCCTCTATAAACATTGCATTTTGCCACTGCTTAACATGAGGAGGTAAGATATCTGATAACTTCATATTCTCAAAATATGAAAGTCTTTTAAATTTTGATTGTGTCATATCAAAAGTACGTTTTCTTACTTGGCTTTTATAGTCTGGTATAAAATAATCATCAAGAAACTTTTTAAAAGTCATTGTACTATTAGTAGATATTGCCCCTTTTCCAAAATCTGCTTGAATCTGTAATTGCCACAGTTGAGCTTCTCTTTGAGTTTTAAAGCCAGTCTTAAACTTACGTATTCTTTTACCAGTCTGACTATCAAATCCTAGTGATACAGAGGCTCTATAAGTTCCATTTTGTAATGGATATATATTTGGAAGCTTAGGCATTTTCTTTTACTTCCATATCTACTAGACTGGCTTCATCTATTTTCACACCCAAGATTTCTTCTACCGTTTCAAGTGGTACACGTCCTAAACCTTTACTTTCATACCATGATAGACCTTGACTGGCTAATTTTGCTTTAGCCTGTTTTACTAACATCATAGCTTGCCAACTTGAAAAACCTAATTTCATTAAATCTTTTTTTACAACAAACATACTTTTTCCCCTTTCTTTATGATATAATTATTTTGGTTTTTTATTTTGATGTGTGATTGATTTTCACGCATCTTTTTTTTGCATCTAGTCCATAAATCTTTATCATTCATGAACATATAAATATTATCTAGCGACTGCGTTATCGGTATACTCTTTTTAAATCGTATCACTCTAAAGTCAGAATCTAGCCTTTTATCAAAGAACATTACGATTTTTTTAGTCATTTGTCACGTCCTTTACTTCCTTAGGTAAAATTCTAGGGCAAATACATTCTTCGACTATTTTCTCAATAAAAACATCTCTATCATGGGCACAAAACAAATCTTCATACCTAAAATTTAAAACAGCAATAGTACCATCTTTTTTCTCATAGAAATCTATTCCTTTTCGCTTCACAACTTCAGAAATATTATATAAACGCTCAACTTCTGAACCATGCTTAAGACTTACATCTACTAAAAAGTTAATTCTTCTAAGAAACTGGTTTAAATCCTCAGCCTTTATACGTCCAAAAAATAATTTAGGTGACATATAAACTGGCATAATAATCAACCGAGGAACTACTAACTTATTCTGATACCGTGCTGACATTCTAGCTGAATTAAGAGGATCAAGCAACTTTAACCAGTCACTCGCTCGCATAGTGTCCTCTCTTAAATCATCTAATAACAAAATATCTTCACCTAAATAATTATCAAATGGGTTAGAAGATGAAGCTGAATAAATATCTCCACGCAATCCCACTTCATTTAATTTAGCCTGAGCTTGTAACGCTATATTCTTAGCTAATTCCGATTTTCCAATATCTGAATCTCCTTGAATATAGATTACAGTCATTTGATATTCTTTACGTTCTAAACTTTTCAAGCGTAAAAATGTTTGTCTTTCACCATAAAAATTAAATCCTTCTCTAAATTTTTGCTGATTATTTCCAAAGAGAAAAGCAAGCGAATCATCTTCCATGACATCATTATAGGTTAATTCTCCTAATTGAATTTTAGATAAAGTCAAATCTAAACTTTCATCTGATTTTTCACGTTTTTTTGTGGCTGCATACTTCTCAAAATCTTCTCTATTTTGATTAATAAATGCTTCATAATCAAACGTATCAAATGTTTCTACATCACTTGCAGAATACTGATATTTATCTTTATCTTTGGCATGGATAAGATAGGCTTTTGAATTTATCTTCCCATACTTACCACGTCCACTTGACTCAATATATTGTGGCAATATACCAAGACTTAAAGCCAAAACATTTAAATCCTTTTTATTAGAAAATTCTATATAACCATGAATATGTGGTTCAACTAATTTTGTGCCATAAGAAATATCTTTATCATGAATAATCAAAGCAATTTTTAAGTCTTCCGATTCACTAATCAATCTTACTCGTTCATAAATTTCTTTAAAAATTTCAATTTTATTATTTTCCCAATTTAAAAATAATTTTTTACTATCTTCTGACCAGTCCCAAAAATCAGGCTTTAACTGCTGTTCAAAAATATAAGTCGTTGTTTGTTTTCTCTTTGCCATTTTTTCCTTTCCAATCATTTTTTTGAATTTACTTGCCCTAAACTTGAGCAAATTAAAAGATTTTTGCTTAATTTGCTCACTAATTTGCTCATTAATTTGCTCAAGTTTTTTCGGACTTTTTTCAAATAAAACCAAAAGGGGTTAACCACCCCAAACCTACGGTTTAAAAGGGTTTTTAGACCATTCTGTCGACAAGCCCTAGAATGGTCCGCGCATAGAAAACATACCTTTTGAGCAAATGAGCAAATTAAAACTCTAAAAACTCTTATCAGTTAAAAAAGTGTATAATTAAAACATAATGCTGTATATAGATTGTTAGTGAGCGCTAGTACCCGCTAGTGATCGCAGTCGCTGGCGTTCCGCTTCCGCTCCTGCTACTAGCTACTAGCTACTAACAATCTATATTCCTTCTAAAAATGCGGTCGGTGCGGTGCATGGTGCTAGCCAACGGCTTCGCCCCCTGCTTTGCACCTACATTTTTAGCTAGTGTGTGCGAGTTATCAGCTACTTATATTTCTAGGTCATTTTAAAATCTTTACATTTTCTGCCTTATACCAACCTAAAGAACTGTTATTAAGTTGTCCACCAGTTACATTGTAAAATTCAAGTACCGTACCAAAGACCACTTCTAATTTTACAGGCGCTTTAATTTCATATTCTAACTGATGTACAGTATCTACTATTGCATACTTAAATCCATCACTAACACCATCTTTGAATACCTCCTCGACACTTCCAGTAGAAACAACTTCTAAGACAGGAACTACCTCTGTTTGATATTCTTTACCTTTATTCCCCATAAGGGTGACTTTTCTTGTATCTTGTTGGAGAACCTCTCCTAATCTTCTATTCCAATTTGGTTTAGCCATTACTTATACCTCTTTTTCTTGAATTATGTTATAATTTATATAGATTTTTTATTTAGCCTTTGAGGATTTTTTTCTTCAAAGACTTTTTTATACAATCATAGACAGTTACCCCCAATTCTTGCCAAACATAGTATAGTTTGTTATAATTAGTCTTAATAGGACTAATTATATTTTAGTCCAAACAAGACTAATTGTCAATAAAAATAGTCTTATTTGGAATTTTTTTTTGAAGGTAGGTATTTATATGTTAGATTTCCCAAACAGATTAAAAGAAAAACGAAAAAGTAAAGGATATACGCAGGAACAAATATCCAAACTTTTAGATATTGGTCAGAGTGCCTATGCGAAGTGGGAAAACGGTCGTACTGAACCCACTCTCGAAAATATAGTGAAACTATCAAAAATACTAGATACTACAACAGATGAACTATTAGGTAGGCATATAAATTTTGGAGATACAATTTTAAATAAGAAATATAAATATGATTTAAGTGTTCTAAAAGAGTCCGATATTCAAAATCTTTATGATTTAAAAATCACATTAGCATTTGATTTACTAGATGAATCTTTAAATCCAACAAAACTTAAAGAAATACTGATGGAGAAAAATAAACTTAATAAAGATGAAGAGTTGATTTTGGATACTATACTAGATGAAGCAAAAGAATTTGCTGATGATGTTAACGAATTTTACAAATTCAAAAAGTCTAATAAAAAATTCAAATGGCCTTGGCAGAAATCTAACACCAATTTAGCACCAAACGAATCAAATCACTCTAATTTAGACTAACTTATTGTACTATCAATCACTATTAAATCAACTATTCTAAATAGTCAATATCTGACTTTTAGTGAGTGGGAATAGAGTTAATTAGTTAAAAAAAGCCTAGAAATCAATATTTCTAAGGCTTTTTACTTTATTTTAACAACAATTTAACAACAAAAATCTTAATTCCGTAATCAAAAAACACCTGATAAAAGCCTATACAACTCTAATTCAGGTGTTTTGTTTTTATTGATTTATCTTTTGTTCTTTTCTTTTATTTATAGTATACTGATGTTAAAAGTATATTGTAGGAGAATTTAAATGAAAGATTTTTTTGCAGGATTTGGTGAATTAAACCTTGTTACTTATCTGATATACGTGTGCATTGGCCTCGCTCCTCTCTTTCATATCTTTATTATCGGATCAGAAGTGAGTCCTGGAAAATTTGTTTTAACCATCTTGGGTATCGTTTACGTTATCGTTTTAACGATTGCTAAAATTTATAGGAAGTTTTTCTGGAAATCATCGTAAAGAAACATAAAAATCCCATCAGAATATTTGAACCACACCTACTTTAGTCTAATTCTAACAGCTCTCATATTATAAGAAAAAAACACTTGAGCGGAAAGCATATAGCCCACATCAAGTGTTTTTTTATTACTTTATACTACTGTTCTTTTGATTTTCTGTTTCCAAGGGCTAATCCAAATCCAGCCATCAATAACCCAAGTCCCATGAGACTTTGATTTCCAGTATCATTGCTTCCAGTTTCAGGAAGTTTAGCTGGTGCTGGTTTGTAAGCAGTAGGTTCTGGTTTAGGAGTTACTTTCTGCTCCAAAACTGGCACTGTTGTACGACGTTCCAAGTAGAATTGGTAGCTGTCTTTTGTTACCTTGTACTGACGTCCCTCACTGACTGTTTCCACAATCCATGAAGCTGCATCCTTAGTTAAAGAGTCAGCCAAGTTACGATCAATAGTCATTAATCGACCTTCAGATACAAAATCTTTATAGTTCCGTTGATTATACAAGGTTGTCGCTACGATTCTATCAATACCAGCTTTTTTCAGAGTTGTTAATGTCTCAGCGATAGATGGAATTGACGGATCTTCTTTCATCCTAGCATCTGTTAACAACACCACAAACTTTTTATTTTTTGGTGACTTAGACCAGTCGTAAGTAGAAACAATCGTTGTGAGAGCAGGAGTTGCTGTTTCAGGAGAATCTCCCCCATGTGCAATCTTAATTTTTTCTAAAGCTTTTTCAAGCTCAACTGGATCTGTTGTAAAATAAGTCTCACCAAATTTCGTTAGAATTGTATCTTCGTCAGTTTTTCCTAATCGACGTCCGTATACTTCATCACTATATGTAGCTAATCCAAAACGTGCCGCTACTCCATCTTTGGCAAGATTTCTTGCAAACTCATTGACATTTTTACGAACAGTATTAATAGTTCCTCCCATAGATCCTGAACGGTCAACCACGAAAACAATATCAGCTGCTCCTGCTTTTTTAACAGTTGGTGGTGTTTTAGTTATTTCCACAGTTGTTGTCTTGTCTACTCGTTCGTACTGAGTATAAGAATTTCCATCTTTATCCTTAGCAGCTACAGTATTCTCTTTTGTCGTAGTTACAGGTTCTGGAATTTTTTCCACTTTTTCTGGAGCAATTTCTGTCTTCGTAACCTCAGCCATAGATGTTTCAATATGGACTTTCTGATTGCCTTCTTGACTTTCTTTTACTTCGACAGCAGATTCTTTCTTTGAGACATCAATCAAATCCCCAGCTTTTGCTTCAGTTTCTTTGGTAATAGGTCTTGATTTTTCAGTTGCAATTTCTGCTTTGGCCTCCTCAATAGGCGATTTGACTTCTTCAACTACTTTTGGTGCATCAGTTACCTTAGTAATTTCACTTGACGAAACTTTACTCGTTTCATCAGCAGAAACTTGTCCAAGTTGTGCAAAAGCAAAGAGGATAGCCACAGATGCCAATCCAACCTTCATTTTACGAAACGAAAAACGTTCTTGCTTAAACATTCCTTTTGCCATAATTACCTCTTTTCTTTAACAGATTTAATATTTTTTTAAAATCTGTTTTTTTTTAAGAATAACATAAATCACTATAATTTGCAAGCGTTTTCTGTTGTATAGCCAACAATCCAAAAACCTTATAAAATCAGGGTTCTAAAAGCTTTTCATTTCATTTATCACACTATTTCAACCTTGATACTTATATTATCCTATAAATATTAGCTAACAAAAAACAGTAAAACCGACTTGGTTCTACTGTCTTATTTTTAAAATGTTTGGCGTTTGGCTTTACGCTCTGCACGTCCACGAGCACGACTTTCTGCACGCTTGGTTTTACGACGTTTTTCATCGACCGCCCACTGGATTTTCTTCTTATAACCTGGTTTGACTTTTTTCTTTTTCTTTTTAACCAGCCCAATCATTTCGATATCCAGTTTTTCCTGCTTCTTCTCACGATTGGCACGACGGTCACGGTCATAGGTATCTTGGAATTCTCCGTCTTTGACCATCTTAGGTACAAACTTGATTCCAAATTTCTCTAACTCACGAATATCAGAGTCATCGCTTGGCTGATAAAGGGTAATGGCTGTACCTGGTAGACCATTACGTCCAGTTCGTCCAACACGGTGAACAAAGAAGGACAAGTCTTGAGGAATGGCATCGTTAATAACATGGCTGACACCCTCAATATCAATCCCACGCGCAGCTAAGTCAGTTGCTACAATATATTCAAAATCAAGATTTTTCACCTGATTCATGATCCGTTTGCGTTCACGAGGTGCAATATCCCCATGGATCTTTGCCACCTTTAATCCTTGAGCTGTTAAGTATGTATGCAATTCATCCGCACGAGTTTTTGTATTGACAAAAATCATGGCTAGATATGGTTGCATGACTTGAGTCAATTCATAAATCTGGGCATTCTTATCACGACCTTTAGTCGAAATCAACCAGTTATCAATGGTATCTGAGATAACTGTTTTAGTCTTGATCTTTTCCATAACTGGATTAGACAAGTACTTTTTCAAGAATGGTTGCAGTTTTTGTGGGATAGTCGCTGAAAAGACCATAAACTGCAAGTCTTTTGGAAGGCTACCTGCAATCTTATCAACTGTTTCCAAGAATCCCATATCCAAGGTCATGTCCGCTTCATCGACTACAAAGGTCTTAGCCTTGTGAATAGCAAGGTCACCAGACTTGACCAAATCATAGATACGACCTGGTGTTCCGATAACGATATGGGGCTGGTTGCTTGCCAGTTTGTCAATTTGGCGAGCCTTATCTGTACCACCAACATAGTTAACAACACGAATCTCTACTTCTGAGTGTCCTGCAATTTGACGAGCAGCTTGATAAATCTGTGTTGCTAACTCACGACTTGGAGCTGTAATAACCGCCTGCACACTGTCACTCTCTTCGTCCAATTGTTGGAAAATGGGAAGTAAGAAAGTATGAGTCTTCCCTGAACCTGTTTTTGATTCACCAACCAAGTCACGACCTGCCAGGACAATGGGAATCAACTTTTCCTGAACCTCGGTAGGTGTCGTAAATTTCAACTCCTCCAAAGCTTCTTCTATATATTTTTTAAACTTAAATTTCGTAAATGACATAATATCCTCGATTCTATCTATCTATTCATTATACCACATTTTGATGCATTACAGTTAAACTTTCGATTTAGATAAACCCACGGAAATTTCAGTAAATTCAAAATCTACCCGAATAAAGACAAGAAAAATACTCTCTGTCCATCCTAAACAAAGAGTATTAGATTTTTACGTAAGATTCCACTCTTCTCTCAGCCAATCACAAAAAAGATGATAACGTTCCTTAAGAGCTTCATGATGCCCATAAGCATCAAAAGTAGAATAAGTTGAGGGAACTACTTCTGAAATCAGATCATGAATTTTTCTAGCAAAAATAGGAGCCTTAGACAGACGGTTGGAATGATTAGCACCTTCTGTCTGACCATTTTGCAGATAAATCAGACTTTGGCTCTGTATCAGGTCATGTTCCCTGCAAAATTCTGTAAAATCAGGATACCAGAAGGAACCACAGATAGAAAAGATACAGATCGCAGGAAGATAGCTACTATAGAGACTATAGACGGCAGCAAGCCCCCCCAGTGAATAGCCACCATAGGCAATTCGACTTTCATCAATCAAGTAGTCCTTTTGCAGAGTTGTTAGAATCCCTTGAAAGAGCTTCTGATGGTATGCATCTACCTTCCCACCAAAATCTGGAGCCCCTTCTTTCAAAGCCTTAGACTGCCAGGGTGTAAAGTCATCCAGACGATTTTCTGGAATCAACCCCACCAAAATCACAGATTGGGATAGGTCTGACAAATAGTCCAATTGTCCATCATTTAAAAGCACAAGTGGATAGGCTTGTTGAGGATCATAGTTTGAAGGAAGACTGATCCTAACTTGAATCCCTTCCCAGTTAAACTCCTTATTGCTTGATAAAGTCATTGATCTTCTCAAGGGAATCAATCACTGCAGGACCGTAATCCATCAACTCATCGTAAGAGATAGTCATGATTTTTTGGTTCTTGATTGCTGGTACATTTTCCAAAACAGCATTTGCCTTCATCAAATCCACTGCTTTTTCATCTAACTTTTGATTACGATCGCTGGTTACATAGATAATCAACTCTGGATCCATTGATACTAGATTTTCCAAGGTCAAACCAGAAGTTCCCGTTGCGACATTGGTATAACCAAGTTGGTTGAGCAAGCTTTCCTGAAGAGCTGACTTGTAGGCACCAAAGGTTTCGTCATTGTAGGCCACCATAATCAGAGCTTTTTTCTTTTCACCCTGTGTTTCTGGGTTAGCTTTTTTAACCGCATCGATTTTAGCTTGTAATTGCTCTGCGTATTGATTCGCCTTATCTTGGACATTGAAAATGGTACCAAGATTCTTCACATCTTCTACGATATTTCCTAAATCTTGTTGGATAGTTGAAAGTGAAGCTTTTTGCGTATAAACAGGGATTTTGTTTTCATTCCAAGCACTAATGGTTCCCATTGACTTTTCAGAAAACATCATGTTGCGTCCCATCAAGGCATCTGGTTCATAAGAAAGAACTGTTTCTTGTGAGACAGATTTTTTATCACCAATGTGAGGGATGGCTTCAATAGCATCCTTGTATTTACCAGTTACAGCATTATCAGGATTGAGCATGCCAGCAATTTTATCTTGCAAACCGAGTTCAAGTAGGATTTCAGTTGTTGAGAGGTTATTGGTGATGACCTTTTCAGGTGCCTTTTCAAAGACTTGTTCGACTTCGTTTCCTTTAGCATCATAAGTTTTGATAGTTACAGGATAGCTGGTTTCTGTATTAGCTTTTTGACTAGCTTCTGTTGTAGCCGGTGCCGTTGCTGTTTCTTTAGATGCGTTACTACAAGCTGCCAAAGATAAGGTAGCTACTGTTACAAGTAAAATACTGAGTGTTTTTTTCATGTTTTTATTTTCCTTTTTAATTTTTATAAATAGTGAATCATGGCTTGCTGATCTTCTGTCCAAGTTACCTTACTTTGAACGCCATAGACAGCCTGCAATGACTCGGGTGTGATGGTCTCTTTTGGAGTACCTTGGTAAACAATCTCCCCTTCTTTCATTAGGTAGAGATAGTCTGAATAGCGACAAGCTAGCTGAATATCATGCAAGACAGCTAGCACATTAATCTGAAGATTTTTGACAATGGTCAATAAGTCTAGCTGATACTTGATATCCAAATGATTGGTCGGTTCATCTAAGAGCAAGAGGGTCGGCTCTTGGGCCAAGGAGCGTGCTAACAGAACCCGCTGCTTCTCTCCTCCTGACAAAGAAGAGTAGAGTCGATTTCTCTTTTCAAGCAGATCTACCTTGACCAAAGCATCCTCAACCAAAGCAAAGTCTCTGTCTTTTTCCTTTTGCAAGAAAGAGAGATGGGGAGTTCTGCCCAGCATGACAATCTCCTCAACCGTACAATCAAACTGGAGTTGATTAAACTGCGTGATGACTGCCATCTGCTTTGCCGTTTCTTTGACGCTCATTTGGTCTAGAGGCTTCCCATCTAAAGAAATCAAGCCCTGATCAGGCTTTTCCTGTCGATAGAGGAGTTTCAGCAAGCTAGTCTTCCCACTGCCATTGGGTCCTAAAATGGTATGAAATTGGTTGCCCTCAAGTTTAAGTGAGACTCCTTTGAGAATTTTTTTCTCTCCGATTCCAAAGTGAATATCCTGACACATTAAGTCCATATCAGACCCTCACCTCCCTTCGTCTACTTCCAACCATGTAGATAAAGAAAGGTGCACCTACTAAGGCTGTGAAGATACCAATCGGAAGTTCAGCATTCTGAATCAAGACACGAGAAAGAACATCTGCCCAAACGACAAAGAGGGCGCCTAGTAAGGTTGCAATCGGAAAAAGCCTTTTGTAATTTGTCCCTACCAAACTTCGAGCTAGATGAGGTGTGATAAGGCCAACAAAACCAATAATCCCACAGGTCGATACCAAGATTGCTGTCATTATAGCCACAATCGTCACATAGAGATACCAGTAAAAACGCAAGGGAATTCCCAAGGTCAAGGCCGCCTCATCTCCCATCATCATGGCATTAAAAACACGATATTGGGTTGAGAAAAATAAGAAAGCTATTCCCACTACTACTGTTGGCAAAGTTAAGTGAGCCCATGAGGTCCCCGCTAAGGAACCCATGGTCCAAAACTTGATGGTCATAACGCTATCAGCATTGGCCCCAATAGAAATAATAAAGTTTGAAAAAGCCAAAAATAGGGCATTCACTACCGTACCCGATAAGATTAAGCTAGAAGTTGTCATCCTACCCTGCATGGATGCGATGAGTAGAACTGCAACTGTTGCTAAAGTCGCTCCGAGGAAAGATCCTAGACCAATCATAACTTTAAATCCAAGAATAATACTCAAAGTTGCTCCAAAGGTTGCCCCAGCTGAAATTCCTAATACATAGGGCTCTGCTATTGGATTGTTGACCGTTGACTGCATGACACTACCACACATGGAAAGGCCTGCACCCACAATCAAAGCAAGAAAAACCCGTGGTAATCTCATATTCCAAACAATAGCAAGCGTAGACTTTGAAATGTCTCCTATCTCAAAAGGAGCCCCTAACTGACTCAAAATTATCCGATAGGTATCACTCAAGCTAATTTGAACAGGCCCCATAGAAACTGCCAGAAACAGAGAAATCCCCAAAGCTCCTAACAGGATAGCTAGTAAAAAACAATATCTCAGGTTTTGATGGCTTCCAGAAAATTTGGAAAGCATGAAACCCTCCTTTAACAAAAATTAAAAATTTTGACAATTTTAATAAACAGTATACCACATTTCTAAATCATGAGCAAGACTAGAAAAATGCACACAAAAAAGCCCTCTGAAGTCAGAGGGCTGATTTGATCATGGGCTAAAATCCTAGTGAAAAAGATGAAACTCCTTGTGTTCATCGAACACGGTGTCGTTTCCCTATTTTCATACGGATTTTTAACGCACTTAGCATCATGATTCTTGCTACTTAAAACGTTTATAGACTAGGAGGCAAGCCGAAGATTGTACAAAAATGTTAGTGAAACAAAAAAATCTCCCCGAAGGGAGATCATTCTGGTTTATTTTACCTTACAGTGCTAGGATCCATAACCGAAGATAATACTTGAGTATATCGAGGTAAGGTGACAAAAATAAAAAGCTACTCAACTAGAGTAGCCTTATTTTCAAGATGTGCTCAATTGAACACGGCCTAAGCACTTGACAAAAACAAAAAGCCCCCTGAAGTCAGAGAGCTTGATTCTTGCTGGATAAAACGTTTATAGACTAGGCGGCAAGCCGAAGATTGTACTGATGGTACATCGAGGCGAAGCCAACGAAGTATAGAAACGTTTTAGACGCAAGATTAACGACGAAGTCCAAGAGAGTTGATCAACTCACGGTAACGGTTAACGTCGTTTTTACGCAAGTATGCAAGCAAGTTACGACGGCGACCGATTTTCTTCATCAATCCACGGTAAGTAGCGTGGTCTTTTTTGTGTTGTTTGATGTGTTCGTTAAGGTGGTTGATTTCCCAAGTAAGGACAGCAACTTGAACCTCTACTGAACCTGTATCACCTTCGTGACGTGCATATTGTGCAATGATTTCATTTTTTTTCTCTTTTGAGATTGCCATGATGTTTCTCCTTTTTATTTGGCTTCATCCGAGTGACAGGTTGGCATGCCTGTAACCAAGAAGAAGTTATTTGTCTTTACGACATTTCCTATTCTACCAATAACTAAGTTCTTTGTCAACTGATTTACTATTCTTACCACAAAAGTGCTATAATAGTTATAGGAAGGATATCTAAGTTGACATCTTAAAAAGAGAGGTGATTACCATGCGTAAATTCTCGCAATATCTCCCCTACTATCTGGTCATATTTTTCTTTTATTGGCCACTTTATGAGCTGTTATTATGGACTATTACTAAAAACTATATCTTGAAGGAGCTCACCATCGGCAACGTTATTATCTTCTCTCCACTGGTGACTTTCATAGTATCACTATTCTACTCTTATCGTTTCAAGTTCTCAGTTTGGTGGTTAATTGGAGTTGGATTTCTCTTTTGCTTTACCATCATTACTTTCGGAGAATTTATCCTTCTCTACTTCCTAGCCTATGAAATCTTTGCCCTCGCGGGTATGGCTGTCGGTGCAGCTGTTAAGAATCTAGTGCAAAAACTGAAAAACAAAAAACTTTCACAAAATCCTTGAAAAATCTCACAATCATGCTATAATAATGCATAGAGACAAGTCACTTAGCCCCTTTCTACCAGAGAGTGCGTGGTTGCTGAGAACGCATAGAAAGACTATACTGATACTACTCTACTGACTTTTATGCAAACATAAAACGGTGGCCACGTTAGAGCCAATCAGAGGTGTCTCTCTTTTTTGAGGAACATAAATGAAGGTGGAACCACGTTGCGACGTCCTTTTTAGGATGTCGCTTTTTGTTTTTCTTGATTTAAAACTGCAAAATAGGGAAACACCTCTGCTATAGAAATAATGGATAACTAATATAAGGAGAAAACCATGATCAAAATTACTTTCCCAGATGGCGCTGTTCGTGAATTCGAATCTGGCGTTACAACTTTTGAAATTGCTCAATCCATCAGCAATTCTCTAGCTAAAAAAGCTCTTGCTGGTAAATTTAACGGCAAACTCATCGACACTACTCGTGCTATTACTGAAGACGGAAGCATCGAAATCGTGACACCTGATCACGAAGACGCTCTTGACATCTTGCGTCACTCAGCAGCCCACTTGTTCGCTCAAGCAGCTCGTCGTCTTTTCCCAGACATTCACTTGGGAGTTGGTCCAGCCATCGAAGATGGTTTCTACTACGATACTGATAACCAAGCTGGTCAAATCTCTAACGAAGATCTTCCTCGTATCGAAGAAGAAATGCAAAAAATCGTTAAAGAAAACTTCCCATCTATTCGTGAAGAAGTGACTAAGGATGAAGCTCGTGAAATCTTTAAGAATGATCCATACAAATTGGAATTGATCGAGGAACACTCAGAAGACGAGGGTGGCTTGACCATCTACCGTCAGGGTGAATACGTGGACCTTTGCCGTGGACCTCACGTCCCATCAACAGGCCGCATTCAAATCTTCCACCTTCTCCATGTAGCTGGTGCTTACTGGCGCGGAAATAGCGACAACGCTATGATGCAACGGATCTATGGTACAGCTTGGTTCGACAAGAAAGACTTGAAAAACTACCTTCAAATGCGTGAAGAAGCCAAAGAACGTGACCACCGTAAACTTGGTAAAGAGCTTGATCTCTTTATGATTTCTCAAGAGGTTGGTCAAGGTCTTCCATTCTGGTTGCCAAATGGGGCGACAATCCGTCGTGAGTTAGAACGCTACATCGTCGACAAGGAGTTAGCTTCTGGCTACCAACACGTTTACACTCCACCACTTGCTTCTGTAGAGCTTTACAAGACTTCTGGTCACTGGGATCATTACCAAGAAGACATGTTCCCAACTATGGATATGGGAGATGGGGAAGAATTCGTCCTTCGCCCAATGAACTGCCCACACCACATCCAAGTCTTCAAGCACCATGTTCACTCATACCGTGAGTTGCCAATCCGTATCGCTGAAATCGGGATGATGCACCGTTACGAAAAATCTGGTGCCCTCACTGGTCTTCAACGTGTGCGTGAAATGTCTCTCAACGACGGTCACCTCTTTGTAACTCCTGAACAAATCCAAGAAGAATTCCAACGTGCCCTTCAGTTGATTATCGATGTTTATGAAGATTTCAACTTGAATGAATACCGTTTCCGCCTCTCTCTTCGTGACCCTCAAGATACTCACAAGTACTTTGATAACGATGAAATGTGGGAAAATGCCCAAACCATGCTTCGTGCTGCCCTTGATGAGATGGGTGTTGATTACTTTGAAGCTGAAGGTGAAGCTGCCTTCTACGGACCAAAATTGGATATCCAGGTTAAGACTGCCCTTGGAAAAGAAGAAACCCTCTCTACGATCCAGCTTGACTTCTTGCTTCCAGAACGCTTCGACCTTAAATACATCGGAGCTGATGGTGAAGAACATCGCCCAGTTATGATCCACCGTGGGGTTATCTCAACAATGGAACGCTTCACAGCTATCTTGATTGAAAACTACAAGGGTGCCTTCCCAACATGGCTTGCACCACATCAAGTAACCCTCATCCCAGTATCTAACGAAAAACACGTGGACTACGCTTGGGAAGTGGCTAAGAAGCTCCGTGACCGTGGTGTCCGTGCTGATGTGGATGAACGTAATGAAAAAATGCAATTCAAGATCCGTGCATCACAAACTAGCAAGATTCCTTACCAATTGATCGTTGGTGATAAGGAAATGGAAGATGGAACTGTCAACGTTCGTCGCTATGGACAAAAAGAAACGAACACTGTGTCAGTAGAGGAGTTTGTAGCAGCTATCCTAGCTGATATCGCCAACAAATCACGTGTTGAGAAATAAGAGATAAAAGCTGGTACAAAATCCTAGCTACTAAAAAAGCAACAACTGTTTCAGCTGTTGCTTTTTTGATGCTTCTGTCTCTAGATTTGAACAATCTTGCGATAGCTTCTTGAAGTTATCATAAAGATTAGGACATAGACTAAAGCAAAGATACCACAAATAAAAAGTGTTACACTTAACATCATAGCTGTATCTACTACCCCAATGACCTTAAGAATCAAACTTAACATATGATAGGCAAATGCCAAATGTAGAAAGGCGAAGATTAGCGGAAGGAAGAAGACAGTCAAAACTTGCTTGTTAATAGTTTGCTTGATTTGTTTTTGATCCAAGCCCACTTTTTGCAGGATGACAAAGCGTTCACGATCCTCATAACCTTCTGAGATTTGTTTATAGTAAATGACCAGTACAGTACCTACCATAAAGATGATAGAGAGGAAAATACCGATAAAGAAGACACCACCAAAGAGGGCACTCATCTGCGCACTGCCATCTGCTAGATTGCTACCATAAACATAGCTACCTTCTGTGTTTAATTGAGCATTAAACTGATCGAGGTATTTTTCATACTCGTCAGCGACCTTGAGTTGTTCTTCTTCGCTGGCATTTACATTCATACCACCGTACAGCTGATTATAGATAGCTGAATCTGGGAATTGGTCTAAAAATGCTTGCAAATTAGGAACAACAAGGTAATTGTAATCAGTAGTAAAAATATTAAACTGATTTGGGACATGGTTCACAATAAAATCTGTATTAAATTCTTCTTTTACAGAAAATTGATGGTTATTTAGAGTTAGAGCTTTCTGTCCTTTCAGTCCGTCATTTTTGGCAAAAAGACCGATCTCATTTCCTGATAGAGAAAGTTTTTGACCAGTCATATTTTCATAATCTTTTTGGTCAAATACCATGAAAACTGTTTTTGGTTGGACACGGTTTTGTCCTTTTTCAAAAATAGTTAACTTGGTTCCTTCTTGATTTGCAATACCAAAGTTACTGTAACGAAGCACTTCTTTCTCTTTGACACTATAACCTTTGTCACTTGCAAACTGGCTCAAGAGTTTGTCCAAATCTTCTTTTTCAACATTTTGTCCAGTAATCCCAAAGTCATGCGGATTCATAACTTTTTTAAAGCTTTCTGAGGCATTGAAAATGCTTGTTGCTGCTGACATGGTTACTAAAACCATTGTTGACAAAATTGCGATAGTTGCTAGTCCAACCGCATTTTTCTTCATACGGAAAATCAAGTTGGACACTGAGATGAGATTATTTGGTTGGTAATAGTATTTTTTATTTTTCTTTAAGATTTGAAGGAAAACTGTAATCCCTGCATTGAACAAAAGATAAGTACCAAAGATAACCAGCAAAACAGCTAGGAAAAATGTTGTTAGGGCTGTAAGAGGATCTTTTACTGTAAGGGCAAGATAATAGCCAATCCCTAAGCTAATGGAACCAAGAATGGTTTGGAGAAGAAGGAATCGGCCTTTTTTCTCTCCGCTAGCTTTCTCACGTGAGAGCTGAAGGGCATTCATGCGAGCAATTCGAAGGGCATTTAGGAACATGAGGCTTAGGAAAATCAAACCAAAGACAACAAGTACTGTAATGACAACTTTCATCTGGAAGGTAGCGACCAGCTCAACCTTCAATTTCATCAGTTTAAGCAAGAAGGCGAAAATCAACTTGTCAAGCAAGGCTCCAATACCAATACCTGCACCAACGGTTAGAATCCCAAATAGTACTAACTCCTTAAAAGTCATACTAATCAGATGACGCTTCTCCAAGCCCAACATGCCATAAATTCCCAGTTCCTTGGAACGGTTTTTCATGACAAAACTATTGGCATAGAGTACGATTATGGATGACGCAAGTGTGACAATCACCATACCAAATCCAAGTGTAGCTTGAATCGTTTCACCTCCACGGATTTCCGCAATCTTGGGATTGAAGGCTAGGGAGTAAAAGAGATAGCTAATTGTGACTGCCAAAATGACAGCCAAAGCAAATGGGTAATAGAGTTTGCGGTTTTTGATTAAGTTGGATATGGCCAACTTATTGGTTAATCGAAACATACTAGTTCACCTCACTTGCCATAACAGTCAAGGTGTCAGAGATTTCTTGGAACATCTGACGATCCGTCTTTTCACCACGATAGATTTGATTATAGAGAATACCGTCCTTGATGAAAAGAACACGTTTTGCACGGCTAGCAGCTGCTGTTGAGTGGGTTACCATGAGAATGGTTTGACCTCGCTCGTTAATCTCATCGAAGACATCTAGCAGTGCTGCAGATGACTTAGAGTCTAGGGCTCCTGTTGGCTCATCAGCGAGGAGAATTTCTGGCTCTGTGATGATAGCCCGTGCAACTGCAACCCTTTGTTTTTGTCCACCAGAGATTTCATAAGGGTACTTCTCCTGCAATTGGTTGATGCCAAGATTTTCAGCTGTCACAACTAATTTTTTCATCATCTCAGTGATAGGTCTTCTTGATAAAACTAGAGGAAGCAAGATATTGTCTTTAACAGAAAGCGTATCTAATAAATTGAAGTCTTGGAAGACAAAACCTAGTTTTTCACGACGGAAACTTGATGCTTCAGAATTTTTAATGGTAGCTGTGTCTGTTCCATTTAGAAAGACCTGACCACGAGTTGGTTTATCCAACATAGCTAAAATATTTAACAAAGTTGATTTACCAGATCCAGACTCACCCATAATTGCAACATACTCTCCTTTTTCAACCGTAAAGTTGATATCCTTGAGGGCTTCTACTTGGTTGCCTTGAAAACGAGTTTTATAAATCTTTTGAACGTGTTTTACATCTAATAGTGTCATGATTTTCTCCTTCTTAATAACCCATCAATTGAAACTGTGCTTGCATAATGGCACATCCCAGCTGAACTCGCTTGATCTCTTTTGGACTTGGTTTACTTGTATGTTTCTTTTGTAAGATTGTTTTTATGGTTTCTCTCCTTTTTCTTTATGCTATAAGTTTACTCCAAATAAAGAGGGCTTGCCATAACATAACCTTACAAAATAGGGCTGTAATCTTACATTTTTGTAAGATTACAATTTTTTATCTAATTGAAACCTGCTTTCTTACCCTTACAAGGTCTAAAGAAGAGCCTGAAAGGTTTCTTCCAAGCTCTTAGCAATTCTTTTCATTCGATCAGTAGATTTACTTCTGAAAACTTGATACGCACAATCGTACCTTGACCAAGTTCAGATTCAATACGGATTTGATGTCCTAATTCTTGGCTGATTTTTTGGGTCAAGTAGAGTCCAAGACCAGATGACTGCTGGGTCATGCGACCATTGTAGCCTGAAAATCCGCGTTCAAAAACTCGCAATTGATCACTGTTTTTAATGCCAATCCCAGTATCTTTGATGCAAAGTTCTTGATCTTCCATATAGATCTCAATTCCACCTTCATTTGTGTATTTGAGGCTATTTGAAAGGATTTGTTCAATGACTACTAGCAACCATTTTTTATCCGTTACAATGCTTCTATCCAAGTCATGCAGATTAACACTTAAACCTTTCTGGATAAAGAAAATGGCATATTTGCGAATGACTTCCTTGACCAAATCCTCCACATTTTCTTTCTTCAACACCAGATCATCATGGAAGCTCTCTAAGCGTAGGTATTGGAGAACGAGGTTTGTATAGGAATCAATCTTAAAAATTTCCTGTTCCAACTGTTGTTTCAATTGGCGATCTTTCACCTCACTCACTAGAAGTTTACTGGCCGCAATTGGTGTTTTTATCTGATGCACCCAGAGTGTATAGTAGTCCACCAAATCATTGTAGCGGTTTTCAGCATCTGATTTCTTTTGGTAGAGTTCCTCTTCACTTTTCTCTAGTTTTTCAGTTAGTAGGACCTCCATTGGGGACTTGGCTTCTCTTTTTCCGTAAAACAATTCCTTACGATAGCGTTGCAATTCTATCAAGAAATCATAGACCAAAAACAAAAGTGTTAAAAAGGTAGATAGAAAGAAGAAATAATTAAAGTAGGGCACTTGGTTATCAAATAAGACCTCAAAGAGAAAAAGTAAACCTGTAAGTAAGATAAGAAAAGCGAAAAAACGGCTGCGCGAACGGATATAAGCTAGAAAAAAACTTTTAAAATCAAGCATGTTTCAATCCGTACCCTATTCCTTTCTTGGTTTCGATAAAACCAATCAAACCTTCTTCCTCCAATTTCTTACGTAAGCGGGCGACGTTTACGGACAAGGTATTATCATCGATAAAAAAGTCACTATTCCAGAGCTCCCGCATCAGGTCGTCACGCGCTACGATATTTCCTGCATGATCAAATAAGACACGTAAAATCTGAAATTCATTCTTGGTTAAACTGATAGCTTTGCCATTGACATGCACATCCATAGACTTGGTATTGAGGATAACTCCAGCATACTCTAAGAGACTTTCATCCCGTCCAAACTCATAGGAACGACGCAACAAGCCCTGTACCTTTGCTAAAAGTACCTGCTGGTCGAAAGGCTTGGTTACAAAGTCATCCGCTCCCATATTGATAGCCATAACGATGTCCATGGCCTGGTCTCTCGAAGACAGAAACATAATGGGAACTTTAGAAATCTTGCGAATTTCCTGGCACCAGTGATAACCATTAAAGAGAGGTAAGCCAATATCCATGAGAACCAGATGAGGTTCAGACTGAACAAATAGGGTTAGAACTTCCATGAAGTCTTCTACCATGACTACCTCAAACCCCCATTCAGAGAGCATTTTCCCAACTTGCTGACGGATGACTGGATCATCTTCTACTAGTAAAATCTTATGCATCTGCTCCTCCTTTTTCTATATTATAGCAAAATTCTCCTCACTACTAGCGAAATTGATGTAAATCTGATAAGATAAAAGTTAAGAAAGGAGTTCTCATGGCCAATATTTTCGACTACCTAACTGATGTTCAATACGATTCTTTTTACGATCTTCCCTTAAATGAACTGGATATACTAGCTCTGACAGAGCTGACCTATCTTTCTTTTGATAACCTATTGGACCAGCCTGTCAATCGCTTAAGCGATGTCGCAACACTTGTTCCTCGAGAAAGCACCATGTTGACCAATAAAGAACGTCTCCAGCTCCTGGATCAGTTATCCCAGCACAAACGTTTTAAAAATAGCAAACTCTCTAACTTTGTAAACGAGGTTGATACGGAGCAACAGAAACAGTTCGCTGCTATGACCTATCGCCTTGATTTAGATACTTATCTGATTGTCTTTCGAGGTACAGACGATAGTATTATTGGTTGGAAGGAAGATTTCCACATGACCTACATGAAGGAAATCCCTGCCCAAAAACATGCTCTTGAATACTTGGAAGAATTCTTTACTCAGCATCCAAAACAAAAAGTAATGGTTGCTGGACATTCTAAAGGTGGAAATCTAGCCGTCTATGCTGCCAGTCAAATTCGACCTGAATTGCAAGACAAGATATCTGCAGTTTATACCTATGATGCCCCTGGTTTGCAGGCTCATCTGACTGAGACCACTGGTTATCAAGATGTTATTCCAAAAGTTCACCGTTTCGTCCCACAAGGTTCTGTCATCGGCATGATGCTGGAAGTTCCTGATACTCCTACCGTCGTCAAATCTACGGCTCTCGGAGGAATCGCCCAACACAGCACCTTTAGTTGGCAAACTGATGATAATCACTTTGTCCAACTAGAGGCCATCAGTAGCGAGAGTCTCCAAATTAAAGACACTCTCAAAGAATGGGTGGATAGTGTTCCCGATGAGGAATTGGAGCTCTACTTCGATCTCTTTTTTGGAACCATCCTAGAATCTGGAATTAGCTCCATTAATGAACTGTCTTCTAAAAATGCTATTGACCATGTTCGACAACTTGTTTCTCAAGCTCAGACATTGGAGCCCGAGCAAGTCGAAATCTTAAAAAATCTGACACAACTCCTGCTGGATGCTCGTTTCCAAGCCTGGAAGAATCATTTCTAATTCATTTTCAAAAGCTCGTTGCTAATCAAAATCGAGGTCGGGATTTTTATCCCGGCTTCTATTTTTATACTCTTCACTCTCTTTCTTGACGAGTTTCTCTTTTTTTGAAAAATTGTAACATATTTTGTTACAACATTTCAAAATATATCTCTTTGAAAGGAATTTTTATATGAAATCAATAAAAGGCATTTTATTTATTGTGGCTAGCATGCTGGTGACTATCCTAGGCTGGCTGAGTTCTGGGAGTCCACAGTTCCTGATTCCTGGCTTAGCTTTAACCACACTTTCACTGGCCTTTATCCTTGCCACACGTTTACCCTTTTTAGAAGAGTGGTTTAATGGACTTGAAAATATGTATTCTGCTCATAAGTTTACAGCATTCTTATCCATCCTACTCCTTTTATTTCATAACTTCAGTATGGGAGGATTATGGGGTTCTCGGCTCGCATCTCAATTAGGAAATATTGGTATCTATATATTTATCAGTATTGTTTTAGTTGCCTACCTTGGTCAATATCTCCAATACGAAGCTTGGAGATGGATCCATCGTGTCGTGTATTTAGCTTATATCTTTGGACTTCTTCACGTATACATGATGATGAGTCAACGACTCTTCGGTCTTAATCTCCTCAGTTTTCTGGTTGGAATCTATGCAATTCTTGGTTTAATCGCTGGATTTTACATCATTTTCCTTTATCAACAAATTAGTTTTACTCATCTAGGTAAAATTATTGGTATCAAGCACCTCAACCATGATACAACTGAGCTTGAAATTAAGCTTAGCAAACCATTCCAGTATAAGTACGGACAATTTGCCTTTCTTAAGATTTTTCAAGAAGGTTTTGAACAAGCTCCCCATCCTTTCTCTATTTCTGGTGGAAGTGGAAAAACACTTTATTTTACAATTAAAAACTCAGGTGACCATACCAAAAATATCTATGAAAATCTAAAAGTTGGTAGTAAAGTAACAGTTGATAGAGCTTATGGACATATGTTATTAGCACAAGGACAAAATCAGCAAATTTGGATAGCTGGTGGTATTGGAATTACTCCCTTTATCTCGTATATCCGAGAAAATCCTTTTCTGACTAAGAGCGTTCGATTCTACTATAGTTATCGTGGTAAGGAAAATGCAGTCTATCTCAATCTACTTCATGCCTATGCTGAGAAAAATCCCAACTTTGACCTTCGCTTGATAGACAGCACCCAAGATGGCTACTTAAACTTTGAAAATGAGGATATTCCAGATCAAACAAGCATTTATATGTGTGGACCTTTAGTCATGATGGAAGCCATCTCTAAAAGCATTAAAGAAAAACATCCAAAAGCAGAACTCATCTATGAAGGTTTTAAGTTTAAATAAAGATCGGTCTCTTCTCTGAAGGGACTTTCTTCTTGATTTCTTATTTTGTGCTTCTGTGTTATACTAGTAGGAGTAAATGCTTTGAAAGAGGAAATTCTATGAAAATCCATAAAACTGTGAATCCTGTTGCTTATGAAAACACTTATTATCTCGAAGGAGACCAACACCTGATTGTAGTCGATCCTGGTAGCCATTGGGAGGCCATTCGTAAGACTATCGAAACCATCAACAAACCGGTCTGTGCCATTCTTCTGACCCACACTCACTACGACCATATTATGAGTCTTGACTTGGTCAGAGATACTTATGGAAATCCTCCAGTCTATGTGGCAGAAAGTGAATCTTCTTGGCTCTATACTCCTGTTGACAACCTTTCAGGTCTCCCTCGACATGACGATATGGCGGATGTCATCTGCAAACCAGCTGAACACACTTATGTCTTTCATGAAGAATACCAGATTGAAGAATTCCGCTTCACAGTCTTACCAACGCCAGGTCACTCTATCGGTGGAGTTTCATTGGTTTTCCCAGATGGACACTTGGTCTTAACGGGAGATGCCCTTTTCCGAGAAACCATTGGTCGGACAGACTTGCCAACTGGTAGTATGGAACAACTTCTTCATAGTGTCCAAACCCAGCTCTTCACCCTTCCAAACTACGATGTCTATCCAGGACATGGTCCGGCTACGACCATCGCTCACGAAAAAACTTTCAATCCATTTTTCTAAAACATAAAAACCAAGGACAATCATCCTTGGTTTTTGTGTAGCTTCAATTTCTACATCACTACTTGCTCGGTAGAATCAAAATTGACTAGAAAAATAATTCAAAACTAATTAGCAGGATTCAATTCTTTCCAGTCAATGTTAGACAAATCAAGCTTTTCAGAAGAAATATCTAAAACTTGCTCTGCTTTTTCATTACCACCGATTTGAATAGTTGCTTCTTTAATCTTCTGCACTCCATTTTTATCAAACGAATATAGAGCCAGGTTCATTTCTGGACGAGTTGACTGCCAGTCTGCATAAGAGACTAGATCATTTTCGTAAATAACAAAACCTGAGCGAAAACCACCTGCAGAAGCCACATAAGCTGTGTGAAGTAAGTTTGGTTTTTGATTTTCCAAATAGTAAATGGCTGAAACAAATTTTTCATCGCCAATAAGTAACTCATCTTGCCCATCTTTATTCAAATCAAGAAGGGCATATTTAAAGTCTGGTGCATTTTGATAATCCATTCGAGAGAAAATCATGCCATATTCTTCTGATACAATCTTGTGTTGTTTATTTTCCTCGTATAAATCTTCTCTATTACCTTGTTTTAAAAGCTCTGTATAGTGATTATAACGTTCAATCACTTCTTTATACAAATCTGGTCCCGTTTCCTTCTTATTTTCAGCAGTTGATTGTGACGCTTTGGTTGACGAGTCGCTTGTATTTTCAGTCTTTGCTTCTGTTGATGTACTAGACTTATCGTCTCTAGAAACAGATGATAGTGCAGATGAAGGTTCTGTACTGCTATTATTCTTATTAAGACCACAAGATGCCAAAACTGAAATCGAAAGAATAGCTGAAAGCATCATTAAATATTTCTTCATATTAACCTCTATAGCATTGCATTTTCAGATGGATAAACTTCAAAAATGAATTATTTATCCCAAGATGATACTTGGTTAAGGACTTACTTTACCAAATAATCACACGGTCTTCTGGTGAGCGCCACATGCCGTCTCCTTCTTTGACATCATAGGTTGTAAAGAAGTCATCAAAGTTTGGCACTTGGATGTTAACACGGAGTTTAGCTGGGGCGTGCACATCAACGCTGGCCATGAGTTTCATCAACTCTGGGCGACCTTTCATACGCCAGATACGAGCAAAGTTATAGAAGAACTCTTCAGCTGAGAAGTCTGGCTCTCTCTTAGCTGCTTCAAGCGCTGCAGCAATTCCTCCTAAGTCAGCTACGTTTTCTGATACAGTCAATTTACCGTTGATGGTTGCTCCATAAGAATCCTGTCCATCAAATTGGTCAATGACTTTTTGTGTTTTCTCCTTGAAGGCAGCATAGTCACTCTCTGTCCACCAATCCTTGAGGCTACCATTTTCATCAAAGGAAGCGCCGTTGGTATCAAAGGCGTGGGAAATTTCATGGGCAATAACTGCCCCAATACCACCATAGTTAGCAGAAGATGACTGATGTAAGTCATAGAAAGGCGCCTGTAAAATAGCCGCTGGGAAGACAATCAGATTCTTCTGTGGATTGTAGTAGGCATTGACCATGTGAGCAGGCATTCCCCATTCCTTATAGTCCACAGGCTGGTCCCACTTGCTCCAACTGTGTTTGATTTCCACACGCGCAAAGGCTAGAGCATTGTCAAAAAGACTAGCATTTTCATCCACTACCTTGTCCTTGTAGCGTTCTGGTAATTCTTCTGGGTAACCGATATAAGGCTTGATGACATTGAGTTTGACGATGGCCTTGTCACGAGTTTCTGGTGTTAGCCAGTCATTTTTAGCCAAGCGTTCCTTATAAACATCAATCATAGTTGCCACTTTTTTCTCTACGTCCGCCTTAGCTTCTGGAGAGAATTTTTCATGGGCATACCAAAGACCTAAAGCTTGCTTGAAAGGACCTTGTGCTAGCTGGTAGGCTGCCTTGACCTTGTCTTTGGCTTCTGGAACTCCTGAAAGCGCACGGCTATAGGCGCCTGACAAGACACGGATTTCTTCTGTTAAATAGCTGGTTGAGAGATTAACAACACTTAAAATTAAGGTTGCCTTGAGGAGAGGCCAAGCCTCTTCACTATAGAATTGATCTGCTGCTTGCCAGAAACGTTCCTCGTCTACGATAACCTTGTCTGGTACTTGCCCAAGAACGGCTTGGAAGAAGTCATCCAAAGGTAGAGCAGGTGCGAATTTTTTGAAGTCTTCATATGAATATGGATGGTAGAGTTTAGCATACTCTGAACTTTCTTCATTAGAGAGCACCACTGCCGCAACTCGACGGTCCAATTCTAGTCTTTTATCAAGCAAGTCTTCAATTTCTGCATCAGAGAAATCATAAGCCTTGAGGAGATTTGCGCTGCTTTCTTTCCAAAGAGTCAAGAGCTCTTCGCGCTGAGGATGGTCTTCTGCATAGTAGGTCGTATCTGGCAGGATCGTGCTTGGAGCGCTAGCCCATAGAACATTGATTCTGGCATCCATAAAGTCTGGTGATACACCAAAAGGAAGGAAGTTAGGTTTTCCAGCAAGTTCAAACTCTGCTAGTCTAGCAGTAAAATCTGCAAAAGTCTCCAATTCTTGGAATTCTTTAAGAAGTGGTAAGACAGGTGTGATACCGTCAACTTCTCTCTTGTCAAAATCACGAACTAGGCGGTGGTATTTGACAAAGTTTGCCAAGATAGCATCCTCAGGCACCTCTTGACCTGCCAACCACTTGTCTGTTGTCGCCAGCATCAGGTCTTCTATTTCCTGGTCTAAATCAACAAAACCTCCCGTTTGAGACTTATCTGCTGGAATTTCAGCTGTCTTCTGCCATTCTCCATTGATTGCATCATAAAAATCGTCTTGATAACGTGTCATCTTGTTCTCGCTTTCATTTGTACTTGTTTTTAGCTTAACAAAAATTAACTGGGAATGCAATTAAAATACAAGGTTAAAAGAACTTAAATATTTTACTGTTAATATTTTAATTTTTTGAAAAATTAACTTGACTTAATTTTTTTTTTAAGGTATATTAAGAGTTAGGAGGAATATAAGTTTATGATACGTATCGAAAACCTCAGTGTCTCCTACAAAGAAACGTTGGCACTTAAGGATATTTCACTAGTGCTCCAAGGACCAACAATTATCGGAATCATTGGTCCCAACGGTGCTGGAAAATCAACATTATTAAAAGGTATGCTGGGAATTATCCCACATCAAGGTCAGGCATTTCTCGATGACAAGGAAGTTAAAAAATCCTTACATCGAATCGCCTATGTCGAACAAAAAATCAATATCGACTACAACTTTCCCATCAAGGTCAAGGAATGCGTCTCGTTAGGACTATTTCCCTCTATTCCTCTCTTTCGAAGTTTAAATGCTAAACATTGGAAGAAAGTGCAAGAGGCCCTTGAAATCGTCGACCTAGCTGACTACGCTGAACGTCAAATCAGTCAACTGTCTGGAGGTCAGTTCCAGCGGGTCTTGATTGCCAGATGTTTGGTGCAGGAAGCCGACTATATCCTCTTAGATGAACCCTTTGTGGGGATTGACTCAGTCAGTGAAGAGATTATCATGAATACGCTGAGAGAACTGAAAAAAGCTGGGAAGACGGTTCTCATCGTCCACCACGACCTCAGCAAGGTTCCCAACTACTTCGATCAAGTCTTGCTTGTCAATCGAGAAGTGATTGCTTTTGGTCCGACCAAAGAAACCTTTACCCAAGCCAATCTCAAAGAAGCTTACGGTAATCGACTCTTTTTCAATGGAGGTGACCTATGATTGCAGAATTTATAGATGGATTGCAAAAATTCCATTTCTTACAAAATGCCTTGATAACAGCTATTGTTATCGGGGTCGTAGCTGGAGCTGTAGGATGTTTCATCATTCTACGTGGGATGTCACTCATGGGAGATGCCATTTCACATGCTGTGTTACCAGGTGTAGCCCTCTCCTTCATCTTGGGCATTGACTTCTTTATCGGAGCCATTGTCTTTGGACTGCTAGCTGCTATCATCATTACCTACATCAAGGGAAACTCGATTGTCAAAAGCGATACCGCCATCGGCATTACCTTTTCTTCTTTCTTAGCTCTCGGTATCATCTTGATTAGTGTCGCTAAAAGTTCAACTGACCTTTTCCATATCCTTTTTGGTAATATTCTTGCTGTTCAAGATACAGATATGTTTATTACTATGGGTGTAGGGGCAGCCATTCTCTTGTTAATCTGGATTTTCTTCAAGCAACTCTTGATAACGTCCTTTGATGAACTCTTGGCTAAAGCCATGGGAATGCCTGTCAATTTCTATCACTACCTTCTCATGGTACTCCTGACTCTCGTGTCTGTGACAGCCATGCAAAGTGTCGGAACTATCCTGATTGTAGCCATGCTGATTACCCCAGCTGCAACTGCTTATCTGTATGCTAATAGCCTGAAAAGCATGATTTTCCTTTCCTCAACCTTTGGAGCTACTGCTTCAGTTTTGGGGCTCTTTATCGGCTATAGCTTTAACGTTGCGGCAGGTTCTAGTATCGTGCTTACAGCCGCTAGTTTCTTTCTCATTAGCTTCTTTATCGCTCCGAAACAACGATATTTGAAACTGAAAAATAAACATTTGTTAAAATAAGGGGTAAAGCCCCAATAAATTGGAGGATCTAATGAAAAAATTAGGTACATTGTTGGTTCTTTTTCTTTCCGCCATTGTTCTCGTAGCATGTGCTAGCGGAAAAAAAGATGCAGCTTCTGGTCAAAAACTAAAAGTTGTTGCTACAAACTCAATCATCGCTGATATTACTAAAAATATTGCAGGTGACAAGATTGATCTTCACAGTATCGTTCCTGTTGGTCAAGACCCACACGAATACGAACCACTTCCTGAAGATGTCAAGAAAACTTCTCAAGCTGATTTGATTTTCTACAACGGTATCAACCTTGAAACTGGTGGCAATGCTTGGTTTACAAAATTGGTAGAAAATGCTAAGAAAACTGAAAACAAAGACTACTTTGCAGTCAGCGAAGGCGTTGATGTTATCTACCTTGAAGGTCAAAACGAAAAAGGCAAAGAAGACCCACACGCTTGGCTTAACCTTGAAAACGGTATGATCTTTGCTAAAAACATCGCAAAACAATTGAGCGCTAAAGACCCTAGCAACAAGGAATTCTACGAAAAAAATCTCAAAGAATATACTGATAAGCTAGACAAACTTGACAAGGAAGCTAAAGAGAAATTTAACAACATCCCTGCTGAGAAAAAACTCATCGTAACCAGCGAAGGATGCTTCAAATACTTCTCTAAAGCCTATGGTGTCCCAAGTGCCTATATCTGGGAAATCAATACTGAAGAAGAAGGAACTCCTGACCAAATCAAGACTTTGGTTGAAAAACTTCGCCAAATGAAAGTTCCATCACTATTTGTTGAATCCAGTGTCGATGATCGTCCAATGAAGACTGTTTCTAAAGACACAAACATCCCAATCTATGCTCAAATCTTTACGGACTCAATCGCTGAAGAAGGTAAAGAAGGCGATAGCTATTACAACATGATGAAATACAACCTTGACAAGATTGCTGAAGGATTGGCAAAATAAGCCTCTGAAAAACGTCATTCTCACACGTGAGATGACGTTTTTCTATACCCACATTTCCGGTCAAATCATTGGAAAATTCTGACTGTTTTAGCTAAAATGGAAGAAAAAAGATTGGAGTATCTTATGGTAACTTTTCTCGGAAATCCTGTGAGCTTTACAGGTAAACAACTACAAGTAGGAGACAAAGCAGTTGATTTCTCTCTCACAACGACTGACCTCTCTAAAAAAACACTAGCTGATTTTGAAGGCAAGAAAAAGATTTTGAGCGTCATCCCTTCTATCGATACAGGTATCTGCTCGCTACAGACTCGTCGCTTTAACCAAGAATTAGCTAGCTTAGACAACACTGTTGTCTTAACGGTGTCTATGGACCTCCCCTTCGCTCAAAAACGCTGGTGTGGCGCAGAGGGAATTGAAAATGCCATCATGCTCTCAGACTACTTCGACCACTCCTTTGGACGAGATTATGCCCTCTTAATCAATGAATGGCATCTGCTTGCTCGAGCCGTATTTGTCCTTGATGCTGACAATATTATCCGTTATGTTGAGTATGTGGACAATATCAACAGCGAGCCAAACTTTGAAGCAGCCATTGAAGCAGCAAAGGCGCTTAACTAAAAGAAAGCCCACTTGTAACAAGACAGAAAGCTAGAGAAATCTAGCTTTTTTTGGTATACTAGATGGAGATAATAAACAAGGAAATGCGAATGACACCAAATAAAGAAGATTACTTAAAATGTATTTATGAGATTGGCATGGAAGTTCCTAAGATTACCAATAAGGAAATCGCTGCTCGGATGCAGGTATCACCTCCTGCGGTAACTGAGATGATCAAGCGCATGCAATCCGAAAATCTTATATTAAAGAATAAAGAAAATGGCTATATACTAACGGACATTGGTTTAAATCTGGTCTCTGAGCTTTATCGCAAGCATCGACTGATAGAGGTCTTTCTAGTTCACCATCTAGACTATACCAGCAATCAGATTCACGATGAAGCTGAGGTATTAGAGCATACAGTTTCAGACCTTTTTGTTGAGAGACTGGAGAGTATGTTAGGCTTTCCAAAGACCTGTCCCCATGGAGGAACCATTCCTGCTAAGGGTGAGCTTCTAGTTGAGGTTAATAACCTGCCACTTTCTGATATCAAAGAAGTAGGAAACTACCTTCTAACAAGAGTTCATGACAGCTTTGAAATCCTCCAATATTTGGATAAACATGCCATCCATATTGGAGACCAACTCCAAGTCAAGCAGTTCGATGGCTTCTCTAATACCTTTACCCTGATTCACAACAATGAAGAACTTCAAGTCAGCCTCGAAATCGCTAAACAACTCTATGTTGAAAAAATGAACTAAAGTCTTTATCAGCAAAAAACCAAGCCCGCTAGCTTGGTTTTTCTTATCTATTTTTGGTATCAAGGATGATTGTAACCGGTCCATCATTGACCAGTTCCACCTGCATATCTGCTCCGAAAATACCTGTTTTCACAGGAACTTCCTTGGCTAGTTCTCGGTTAAAATCTTGATAGAAAGTCTCTGCAACATCAGGCTTAGCAGCACCTGTAAAAGCTGGTCGATTCCCTTTTTTAGTATCTGCAAAAAGAGTGAATTGGGAAATGGAGAGAATTTCTCCTTGAATATCCTTGACTGATAAATTCATCTTGCCTTCGGCATCTGAAAAGATCCGCATATTGACAAGCTTTCTGACCGCATAGTCTAAATCTTCTTGTTGATCTTCAGGGCCGACACCCACTAGGAGTAATAAACCTTGCTTGATTTGGCTATAAACCTGCCCCTCAATAGAAACCTGAGCTTGCTTGACTCGCTGAACGACGATTTTCATAAAAATCCTTTCTAGATCTATCGAGCCAACTTAACCATTGGTCCGTTTGACTGAGTAGACTTCTGGTACACTCTTGATCTTGTCCACAACAGTAGTCAGCGTCGAAAGGTTAGCAATACCAAAGGATACATGGATATTGGCAAATTTCATATCTTTGGTAGGCTGGGCATTGACCGTTGAGATGTTTTTAGTTGTATTTGACAAGACCTGTAAAACATCGTTCAAAAGTCCAGTACGATTGAGACCGTAAATATCGATATGAGCGATATATTCCTTGCTTGAGAATTGATCTTCCCACTCAACATCTAATAGACGTTGCTCGTAGTTTTCCTGCGAACGAAGATTCATACAGTCAACACGGTGGATAGCAACACCACGACCTTTAGTAATGTAGCCGACGATATCATCACCTGGAACAGGGTTACAACATTTGGCAATCCGCACCAAGAGACCAGAGGCTCCCTCGATGACAACACCACCCTCATGCTTCACCTTAAGAGTTTCCTTATTTTCAACCTTGACTTCGCCACCCTTGACCAACTCTTCAGCTTCTGCCCTGGCCTTGGCGCGTTCTTCCTCACGGCGCTCTTTTTCAGTTAAACGGTTAAAGACTGTGATGGCTCCAATTTCCCCAAAACCAATAGCCGCAAAGAGAGCTTCCTCAGTCTTGTAGCTAGTTTTTTGGAGGACTTCATCCATATGACGCTTGTCCATGAATTTATTAGCCACATAGCCATTCTCCTGGAATTGACTCATCAGCATTTCACGGCCCTTATTGATGGACAATTCTTTGTCTTGGTTCTTAAAGAACTGACGAATCTTGTTCCGAGCTTTGCTGGTCTTGACCATGGTAAGCCAGTCACGGCTTGGCCCAAAGGAATTTGGATTGGTGATGATTTCAACCTGGTCACCCGTTTTTAGCTTGGTAGTCAAGGGAACCATACGACCATTAACCTTGGCACCAGTCGCCTTTTCACCGATTTTGGTGTGAATCTCATAGGCAAAGTCAATCGGTCCAGAATCCTTTGGAAGAGAGCGAACGGCTCCGTCTGGAGTAAAGACGTAGATTTCTTCTGCTAGGTAATTCTCTTTAACCGTCTCTACGAAATCCTTGGCATCATCGGACTGGTCTTGAAGCTCCATCATCTCCTTGATCCAGTTCATACCGATAGCAGATTCCTTGCCATTAACCTGCCCCTTAATACCTTTTTTATAGGCCCAGTGAGCAGCAACCCCGTACTCAGCAATCTCATGCATTTCCTTGGTTCGAATCTGGAATTCAATAGGTCCCTTTGGCCCATAAACAGTTGTATGGATGGACTGGTAACCATTGGCCTTACGGTTGGCAATGTAGTCCTTAAAGCGTCCAGGCATTGGTTTCCAAAGCTCATGGACATATCCCAACATAGCATAGACATCACTCTGAGTATCTAGGATACAACGAATGGCAATCAGGTCGTAGATTTCCTCAAAACGCTTCTTCTTATCCTGCATCTTACGATAAATCGAATAGATATGCTTGGGACGACCGTAGATTTTTCCTGTAAGGTGGCGTTCTGATGAATATTCCTCAAGTTTCGTCACAACCTCATCTACCAAGGCTTCACGTTCTTGACGTTTTTCCTTCATCATGTGACTAATCTTGTAAAACTCAGTAGGATTGAGATAGCGGAAAGAAAGGTCTTCAAGTTCCCATTTAACACTCGAAATCCCCAGACGGTGAGCAAGTGGTGCGTAGATTTCCATGGTTTCTCTGGAAATTCGTTCCTGCTTATCTTTACGAAGGTGATTAAGGGTTCTCATGTTATGCAATCGGTCAGACAGTTTGACCAAGATAACACGGATATCCTCTGACATAGCCATGAGCATCTTGCGGTGGTTTTCAGCCAGCTGCTCCTCGATAGACTTGTACTCAACCTTCCCTAATTTGGTAACCCCATCCACAATAATGCGAACATCATGACCAAACTCCCTCTCTAAATCATCCAAGGTCGTTTCCGTATCTTCAACCACGTCATGCAAAAAACCACAGGCAACAGTGACAGCATCTAGCTTGAGCTTAGCCAAGATACCTGCTACCTGAATAGGGTGGATAATGTAGGGTTCGCCAGATTTACGATATTGACCACTATGGCATTCTACAGCGTAAACCAAGGCTTTATGTACAAAAGCCACATCTTCTTTCGATAAATATTTCTGTGTTAAAGCGACGACTTCATCGCCTGAATAAATTACTTCTTTGGGCATGCATACTCTCCAGTTCTTCCTACCATTTTAACACTTTTTTGACAATATGAAAACTAGAAAAGCCTAGTTCTGTAAGAGTTTGCTTATCTTAGTAAAAAAGCACTACTAGAAAACTCTAGCAGTGCTAACACATTTAAAATCTATCTTAGTAAACTGTTCTTTCAGTTTCTACGTCGAAGAAGTGTGCTTTGTTCAAGTCAAACCCAAGTTCAACTGTTGCACCTGCTTGCAAGTAGTCACGTGCATCAACTTTTGCAACAAACTCGTCTTTACCAACTTGGCAGTATAGGTGAGATTCTGAACCAAGCAACTCTGATACAGAGATTGTTGCTTTCACAACTGATTCTGGGAATGTTTCAAGGAATGCAGGTTCTGCGTTCACATCTTCTGGACGGATACCGAAGATCAATTCTTTACCTTCGTAGCCTTTTTCACGAAGAACTTTCAAAGCACCTTCTGGAACTTTCAAGCTGAAACCGTCAGCAACGATGTGGTCACCGTTCAATTTAACGTTGATAAAGTTCATAGCTGGGCTTCCGATGAAACCTGCTACAAATTTGTTAACTGGGTTTTTGTAAACTTCTTGAGGAGTACCGATTTGTTCAACACGTCCGATAGTACCAGTACCAGCAGGGTTCTTAGTAGCTGACATGATAACGATACGGTCTGCAAGTGTCATCGCTTCTGTTTGGTCGTGAGTTACGTAGATAGTTGTAGCTCCGATACGACGGTGGATTTTAGCGATTTCAGCACGCATTGATACACGAAGTTTGGCATCCAAGTTTGACAAAGGTTCGTCCATCAAGAATACTTTTGCATCACGGACGATAGCACGACCCATGGCAACACGTTGACGTTGACCACCAGAAAGGTCAGCAGGTTTGCGTTCCAAAAATTCTTTCAAGCCAAGGATTTCAGCTGCTTCTTGTACACGTTTGTCAATGTCTTCCTTGCTGTATTTACGCAATTTCAAACCGAAAGCCATGTTATCGTATACAGTCATGTGTGGGTAAAGAGCGTAGTTTTGGAATACCATGGCGATATCACGGTCTTTTGGAGCTACGTCGTTGACTACCACGCCATCGATAGATGCAGTACCTTCTGTGATGTCTTCAAGACCAGCAATCATACGGAGAGTAGTTGATTTACCACATCCTGAAGGTCCTACGAAAACGATGAACTCTTTGTCTTTGATGTTCAAGTTGAAATCTTCAACTGAGTAGTGTTCGCTATTTGGATATTTTTTGTAAATATTTTTAAGATTTAATTCTACCATTTCGGTGAACTCCTTTTGTCATTTGATAGTTTCATTATAGATGAAAACGCTTTACATTTCTATGGCAAGGTGACCAAAAAAATAAAAAAGTTCTGTGCAACTTGCACAAAACTTTAGATTATATCTGGTAAAATCAACTGATAACACAAGGTCAAATCTGTCAATTCTTTCAACTGCAGTCCTGTCAGTTCTTCCCATTTATCAATCTTGTATTGGAGAGAATTGCGGTGCAGATAGAGCTGCTGCGCTGTTTTAGTCAGGACTGCACTGTTTTCCCACAGTGAAAGGATGATTTCTTGAATCTGATCCTGGTCCACAATCATCTGATGCAGATATTCCTTGACAACTCGGAGATCCACGATTCTTTCACCCATACTCCACAGATAGAGTTGAGAAAAAGTATGGAACCCTTGATGCCCTTGTCGCCACCAGTTTTTGAACAAATCCCGTTCTGCTTTGATGAGATCTGACAGAGCCTGATGTCCTGTCTGTGACCAGACCTGACCTAACATGATGGACAAACGTACTCCAAAGTCATATTCTACGGCTTCCAAGGTATCCATCAAGATAGAGCGAACGGATGTGTACTTATCCTGTTGGAGAACAAAAATGTAATCCTGCGCTCCCACCTGAAGCACTGTTTGACAATTTGGAAAGAGGGTTCCCATCATCTCTAACCAAGACGTTAAATTTTCCTGTTGGAAATAGGATAGGTGACAATAGACAAGTTGCAACTTTTTAAAGTTTTGCGGTGCTTGTCCCTTAGCTTCGATTAGATAGCTATACCAGGGATTGAGTGAGATAGTTTGCTCCTGCTGGGTTAAAAGAGCCACCAATTGTTTTTCACGCTCGCTCAGACTAGCTTCCTCCAGCAAAAGCCACTGATAATTTGACAGAGGTAGACTTAGATAACCCTCTTTATCAACTGGCTGATCTAAGATTTTACCATCAGGAAACCAATCCAGTAGTTCTTTTGCAATCATTTCTAGCCCTCCACTTTTTGGATGCACCAAGAGATCAAGGTTTCAAGGCGCTCCACATTTTCGGTCATATGAAGATAACCCATGACCGCTTCAAAACCTGTAGACATACGGTAGGTCACTACATCTGCGTTCTTTGCTTTGGTATGGCTATTGGTATTACGGCCCCGTTTATAGATTTCTTCTTCTTTTTCCGTTAGGACTTCTTCTTCTAACATAAGGGAAATCAAGCGTGCCTGAGCCTTGGCCGACACATACTTGGTTGCCTCTTGGTGGAGTTTATTGGGCTTGGTCATGCCTTTGAGAATGAGATGGCGACGAATATACATAGAATAAACCGCATCTCCTTCAAAGGCTAACGCAATCCCGTTAATGAGATTGACATCAATCACGAGTCCACCTCACTCCATCCTTGGTATCAAGCAATTTAATTCCTTGTGCAGCTAGTTGGTCACGGATTTGGTCAGCTGTCGCAAAGTCACGATTGGCACGCGCTTCTTGGCGTTTTTGAATCAAGGCTTCAATCTCTTCATCCAAAACTTCCTCAACAAAGACCACTCCAAAGACTTCTAACATAGCTGCAAGAGCTTCCTTGACAGCTGCATCATAGTTTCCTGAGTTGATCCATTTGGCCATTTCAAAGACTACTGTGATACCGTTGGCAGAGTTGAAATCCTCATCCATGGCCGCTACAAACTTATCTTTAAATGCCTGTAACTCTTGAGCATCTACAGTTCCAGTAAATGGTTGTTCATAGGTGTTCTTCAAATACTTGAGATTTGTCTCCGCATCACGCACTGCTTTTTCCGTAAAGTTGATAGGCTTGCGATAGTGCTGAGTCGCAAAGAAGAATCTCAATACTTGACCATCGATAGTTTTGAGAGCATCGTGTACCGTAATGAAGTTTCCCAAAGACTTAGACATCTTGACATTGTCGATATTGACAAAGCCATTGTGCATCCAGTAGTTGGCGAAGGTCTTACCTGTTTTAGCTTCTGACTGAGCAATTTCGTTGGTGTGGTGCGGAAACTCAAGGTCAGCTCCACCACCATGAATATCGATGGTATCTCCTAAAATCTCAGTTGACATGACTGAACACTCGATGTGCCAGCCTGGGCGACCTGGTCCCCATGGACTATCCCAAGAAATCTTACCTGGTTTGGCAGATTTCCAGAGGGCAAAGTCCACAGGATTTTCCTTGCGAGCTGTTTCTTCATCTGTACGACCTGAAGCACCTAGTTCCAAGTCTTCTAGGGTTTTATTGGCCAATTTAGCATAGTTATGAGATTTTTCTACACGAAAATAGACATCTCCGTGACTCTCATAAGCATAGCCTTTTTCAATCAAATCTTCCACAAAGCGGATGATGTCATCCATAAACTCCACCACACGCGGATGGCGAGTTGCAGGTTTGACGCCCAAGGCCGTCACATCCTCACGAAAGGCAGCAATGTACTTGTCCGCAACCTCCTGTGGCGTGATACCTTCTTCCTTGGCACGGTTGATAATCTTATCATCCACATCCGTAAAATTGGAAATATAGGCAACCTCATAACCACGGTACTCAAAGTAGCGACGAATGGTATCGAAGGCTACTGTCGAGCGAGCATTCCCTACGTGGATATAGTTATAAACTGTCGGCCCACATACATACATTTTAACCTTGCCGTCCTCGATTGGGACAAATTCTCGCAAATCACGAGACATGGTGTCATAGATTTTGATCATAAAATAATAGTCAGGAAAGCTAAAATTCATAAACAGATAGTTTCATAACTAACTGTTCAACGAAATTTTAGTCCGATTGCCTGTCACAAATCGGATTTCCTTGCTCCTTTCTAAACATAAAAGAAGAATACAGTAAAAAGATGAAGGGAGTCGCTACGGAAGTTTTATTTCTATGTTTTCCGTTAGGCTCCCTTCCTTTCTTGTTTCAAATTTATCGTGAAGACTAGTCTAAACTAACTCTCGAGCAATGACTAGGGCAATCTCAAAGAAAGTCATAGCATCCGCTTTTCTATCCTCGCGTCTAGCATCCCATTCGTGATTTTGATGGTCGACATAGTCAGCTGTGTAGAAAAATTGATAGACATTGGCTAGTCGATATTGGGCCCAGGCCATGATAGCTGAAGCTTCCATATCTACAACTCTAGCTCCTGCTGCTAGTCTTCGTTTGACTTTAGCAGCTGTCTCACGATAGAAGGCATCTGTGGTCCAAGACTTTGTTCGAATATGCTCAATACCAGCTTTATCCAAGGCTTTTTCCATAGTTAAGAGTAGAGATTGCTCATAGGCTATTTCATCACTTGCTGGAGCATAGTGATAACTAGTACCTTCATCACGTAAAGCCGAGCTTGGTAGGATAATCTTATCTGCTTGAATAGACTGATATAGAACTCCGCAAGATCCTAAAACGATAAAGTTCTTAAATCCTCTTGCTTTGAGTTCTTCTAAGAGTCCAACAACCATTGGAGCTCCAATAAGAGCCATAGCAACTGCTACCTTACTCCCATCTTTTTCATAGATATACCATGGCAGTTTACCATTTAGATTGGTAAGATAGCCACCTTCGTAGACACCATCTATCTGCTTTACTCGTTCAAGGATTTCTCCATTAAAAGACAAGATAATGGTATCACAGATTTCTCCACCACTACGGAGGCTTCGATCAGTTGGCTCGATAACAGCAGGTACATTTTCAAATTCTTCTAATAGCATTTATTACTCTTTCGCATTCAGATAAACCACTTGGGTTTGTTTGACAAAGCCAATCTTTTCATATAAGCGTTTGGCACCAACGTTGCTGTCCTCTACTGCAATCTGAAATTCCTTATCATTTTGCTCAATCAGTTGGTTGACGAGGGATTTTGCTAAATAGCTTCCATAACCTTTTCCACGATTGACTTCAGCAATCGCAAGTCCATAAAGGTAATTGCATTTTCCAGACACATCGACCGTACAAACGCCAATCACTTGACCTTCTTTGAGTAATATGTAAAGCAGACTATCAGGATCCTTCAAGGCCTCCGAAATGTATCTGTGACTCACTTCCGGTGCTTCCACTTCATCTGAAAAGGTTTGGTGGTGGAGCTGGGCAATGGCTTCAAGATAAGAAGGTTCTGCCAAGAGCACATCGACATCTGAACGGGAATCTAATGCATAAGCAGTTCGATCACGTCCTAACCAGGTTTCTGTCTCTTCATCCTCAATTAGTCCCCAGTTGCTGACAAAATCTGGATGACGCTCTAGAAAAATACGTTCTGTCTGAAAAGTCACTGAACGAATAGGGAAAGAAGTCGTTTCTTTCTCAAAGCTAGTAAACAAAGCACGTGCAATTCCTTGACGGCGATGATCTGGATGAACCAGTATCGTCACTTCCACATCTTGATCATCTGCATAAACCGTTAATAGACCAACAAGTTCGCCTTTTTCGTAAAAAAGGAAAAAGGCGGGCATGCTTAGGTCAAAATTAAGCATGTTAGAAAGATAAGGAACACGATAAGTTCCATCATAGGCTTGGCAACAGTTAATTAGTTTTTTCGCCTCAGATAACTCCTCTTGGCTTAACTTATTTCTTGCTTGAATCATATAGGTATCCTCTACAGCCCAGACGATCTATGACTGGCATCTCTCGCTTGCTCGAGTTTATTGACGTAGTATTCCCGTTTTCCTTCAACTTCATGAATGGTGGGTTCATCCTTTTGTCCATGTACTCGGACAATCTTGGCTGGAATGCCGACAACCGTCACATCGCTAGGAACATCTGCTACGACGACCGCTGCAGCACCGACTTTAGCATTTTCACCGATTTCTACAGGCCCGATAACTTGGGCATGTGCAGATATGAGAGCTCCCTTACGCACGGTCGGATGGCGTTTGCCAACATCCTTCCCTGTCCCACCAAGAGTTACCCCGTGGTAGAGAAGAACCCCTTTTTCAACGATAGCCGTCTCCCCAATCACAAGACCAGAACCGTGGTCGATAAAGACACCTGAGTCAATCTGAGCACCCGGATGAATCTCGATTTGTGTCCAAAAGCGCCAAAACTGGCTGTGCATACGAGCTAAGAGCTTAAAGCCATTCTTCCAGAGAAAATGAGAGAGACGGTGGGCAGCCAAGGCTTTCACACCAGGATAGGTCAAAAGAACCTCCAAAGTGGTGCGGGCCGCTGGATCATTTTCTTTTACGATATCAATGGTTTCACGCCACCATCCCATAGAATTCTCCTTTTCTTATTCTGAGTCTTTTGATGTTTCTGTAGTTTCTTTCTTAGGTTTATTGTCCTTGTGGTGGTGACGAGGACGATCGCCATGACGATGACCCTTTTCACCTTTTTCTTCTGAATGTTCAGGTTTCGGTGGACGTGGCAAGAGTGCTTTCATAGAAGCATCTACACGACCTTTTTCGTCAATCTTGATAATCTTAACATCCACTTCATCACCAATGGCTACCAAGTCTTCGACACGGTTAGTGCGAGTCCAAGCCATTTCAGATATATGAACGAGGGCATCTGTCTTGTCAAAGAGGTTGACAAAAGCACCAAATTTCTCGATACGAACAACTTTGGCATGGTAGACTTCGTCCACTTTGGCCTCACGAACCAAACCAGCAATGATTTCTTTAGCACGGTTAATGGCAGCTTGGTCACTAGAGTAGATAGATACGTTACCTTCTTCGTCGATGTCAATCTTAACGCCTGTTTCAGCGATGATCTTATCGATGGTTTCTCCACCCTTACCGATGACAATCTTGATCTTGTCCACATCAATCTTGATAGTATCAATTTTCGGAGCAGTTGGAGCCAATTCTGGACGAACTTCTGGAATCGTTGCTTCAATCACGTCAAGGATTTCAAAACGAGCTTTCTTGGCTTGGGCAAGAGCTTCAGTCAAGATTTCTGCAGTGATTCCTTGGATCTTGATATCCATTTGAAGGGCTGTAATCCCGTCACGAGTACCCGCAACCTTGAAGTCCATGTCTCCAAAGTGGTCTTCCAGACCTTGGATATCTGTCAATACTGTGTAGTTGTTTCCATCTGAGATGAGACCCATGGCAATACCAGCTACTGGTGCCTTGATTGGCACACCACCAGCCATAAGGGCAAGTGTTCCCGCACAGATAGAAGCTTGAGATGAAGAACCATTTGATTCCAAGACTTCTGCTACCAGACGAATAGCGTATGGGAATTCTTCCAAACTTGGCAAGACTTGAGCAAGGGCACGTTCACCAAGAGCCCCGTGACCGATTTCACGACGACCTGGCGCACCGTAGCGTCCAGTTTCACCTACAGAGTATTGTGGGAAGTTATAGTGGTGCATAAAGCGTTTCTTATACTCTGGATCCAATCCATCGATAATTTGCGTCTCACCCATTGGAGCCAAGGTCAAGACAGAAAGGGCCTGAGTTTGGCCACGAGTGAAGAGACCTGAACCGTGCACACGAGGAAGAAAGTCGACAACCGCATCCAAAGGACGGATTTCATCAACCTTACGACCATCAGGACGTACCTTATCTTCTGTGATCAAACGGCGCACTTCAGCATGTTCCATTTGTTCCAAGATTTCAGCCACATCACGCATGATACGGTCAAATTCTTCGTGGTCTGCATATTTTTCTTCGTAAACTGCTGTTACTTGATCTTTCACTGCTTGAGTTGCAGCTTCACGCGCCAATTTTTCTTCTACTTGGACAGCTTTTTGAAGGTCGCTGTTGTAGGCTGCGATGATTTCAGCTTGCAATTCAGCATCTACATGAAGCAATTCTACTTCTGCTTTTTCTTTACCAACTGCTGCAACAATTTCTTCTTGGAAGGCAATCAATTCTTTAACGGCTTCGTGTCCTTTAAGAAGAGCTTCCAACATGATTTCTTCTGACAATTCTTTGGCACCAGACTCTACCATGTTGATAGCGTGTTTTGTACCAGCTACTGTCAATTCAAGAAGCGATTGCTCTGCTTGTTCTTGAGTTGGGTTGATGACGATTTCTCCATCAACATAGCCCACTTGTACCCCAGCGATTGGTCCGTCAAACGGAATATCTGAGATAGAAAGTGCCAATGATGAACCAAACATAGCCGCCATTGGTGCAGATGCATTTTCGTCATAAGAAAGCACAGTGTTGATCACTTGCACTTCGTTACGGAAACCTTCCGCAAACATTGGACGGATTGGACGGTCAATCAAACGCGCTGTCAAGGTCGCATCAGTAGAAGGACGTCCTTCACGTTTCATAAAGCCACCAGGAAATTTCCCAGCCGCATACATTTTTTCTTCGTAGTTGACTTGAAGTGGGAAGAAATCTCCAGTTGCCATCTTCTTAGACATAACAGCAGCAGTCAAGACAGTTGACTCACCGTAACGCACGACAACAGAGCCATTTGCTTGCTTAGCAACCTGACCAGTCTCTACGATCAACTCACGACCCGCAAAAGTCGTTTGAAACACTTGTTTTGTCATTTTAATCCCCTTTGGATTGTTAATATTATACGCCTTGCCTACAAAAATCAAGATACAAATCATTAGAAAGGTTTGATACTAAAGCATCTAAACCTTTCACGCTAATCGCTATCATGCGATTAGCTAAATGCTTTACTAACTCTCTCGTCAAATAATATCGATTTGACTCACTCGTGTCACTCTTCCTACCGTTAGTCATCAGAAAGGTTTGATGCTAAAGCATCTAAGCCTTTCACGCTAATCGCTATCAGGCGATTAGCTAAATGATTTACTAACTCCCTCGTCAAATATTATCGATTTGACTCGCTCGTGTCGCTAAACCTTGCAGTTTGAATGCATTGTATTATTTTATACCCTCATCTTTGTATCAAGTACGTACAGAGTCTATTTTATCATATTTTTCTTAAAAAGTGCTGGCTTTTCTATTAAAAAGGAACCATTCCTCCATGAAAAGAAGAATGGTTTGCTTTTTATTATCCTAAAGATTGGTGATTAAACAAGGCATGGGTTGCTTGGTGAATGTACTGAGCAGTATCTGCATTGTTCATGGTGTAGAGATGCACGCCTGCTACGTCTTGCGTTACCAAGTCCACGATTTGGTCCACTGCATAGGCAAGTCCTGCTGCTCTGAGTGACTCAGGGTCATTCTCATACTTGTCTAAGATAGCTTTAAACTTACGTGGAAGATGGATATTCTCACAAGTCTTCAAAAGACGAAGAGCTTGGTTACGGTTGAGAATTGGCATGATACCCGCATGAATAGGCACATCAATTCCAGCCAAGGTACACTTGTCTTGGAAATCATAGAAGCGCTCATTGTCAAAGAAAAGCTGAGTTACAAGACTTGAGCAGCCTGCATCCACTTTTTTCTTAAGATTTTGGATATCTGAGATTTGGTTTGGTGAATCAGGGTGCCCTTCTGGGTAACAAGCTCCAATAATTTCAAAATGTGGCGTCTGCTCCTTGATGAATTCAATCAGGTCTGTCGCATAACGGAAATCCTTCTGTGGCTCAACACCTGGAATGATATCTCCACGAAGAGCCAAGATTTTCTGTACTCCAACCTTATCCAAATCTACAATTGTCTCAGCAACCTTATCCTTGGTCAAGTAAATGGCTGGCAAGTGAGCAATTGTCGGAATAGCCAAATCATTTTGGATATAGTCAGCCAAACGAACCGTCGTCTCTTTGATATTAAATTTATTATTGCTAGCAGTTACACTGATGAAGTGTGGTGCTAAGCCCTGCATGTCTTTCAGAGCTGTAATAATTTTGTCATTGCCTACTGCTGGGTTTGGAGGGAAAACTTCAAATGAGAGTGACGGTGTTTGACGCGACATATGTAATAACCTTTTTCTAGTTGATTTTTTGAACAACCGTGTAGGGAGAACTGTCTTTTCTTACAATTTCTCACGCGCAGCTTTGGCAGCTTCTACAAGGCGGATCAAGCTTTCTTTCGTTTCTGGAATACCACGTGTTTTCAAACCACAGTCAGGGTTGATCCAAACTTTCTTGCTTGGTACTTTCGCAAGGATTGCTTCGATTGTGTGGTCGATTTCGCCTTCGTTAGGCACACGAGGTGAGTGGATATCGTAAACCCCAGGTCCAACTTCTGTTTGGAAGTTTTTCGCTTTGAGTTCGTCCAAGATTTCAAGATTTGAACGGCTAGCTTCAAATGAGATAACGTCTGCATCCATGTTGTCGATAGCTGGGATGATATCTGTAAATTCTGAGTAACACATGTGAGTGTGGATTTGTGTGTCTGGCGCAACTGTAGAGTGTACCAAGCGGAAGGCTGGAATAGCCCAGTCAAGATAGTCTTCGTACCAGTCGCTACGACGAAGTGGCAATTTCTCACGAAGAGCAGCCTCGTCGATTTGGATGATTTTCACGCCTGCAGCTTCAAGGTCAAGCACTTCATCCTTGATGGCAAGGGCGATTTGAAGAGTAGAATCCTTGATAGAGATGTCTTCACGTGGGAATGACCAGTTAAGAATAGTTACTGGTCCAGTCAACATACCTTTAACAGGTTTGTTTGTACGGCTTTGTGCATAGCTAGACCATTTAACAGTGATAGGGTTGAGACGTGTTACATCACCCCAGATGATTGGTGGTTTAACCCCACGCATACCGTATGATTGTACCCATCCATTCTTAGAGAAGAGGTAACCTGACAAGTTTTGACCGAAGTACTCAACCATGTCATTACGCTCAAATTCACCGTGGACAAGGACATCAAAGTCAATATCTTCTTGCCATTTGATCCATTCGTCAATCGTTTCAGCAAGGAAAGCGTCGTACTCTTCTTGAGATAATTCACCTTTACGGTAAGCCAAACGTTTAGCACGAACTTCCTTAGTTTGAGGGAATGAACCGATAGTTGTTGTTGGAAGAGCTGGAAGTTTGAAAGCTTCTTCTTGGATAGCTTCACGTTCTGCAAAGGCTGGCAAACGAGTATAGTCAGCGTCTGTCAAACCAGCGATGCGCGCACGAAGTTCCGCATTCTCACCCACACGCTCAGTCGCAAAGAGGTCTTTGTTAGCAGCAAGAGCTTCTTGACCTTGACCATTGCGGATAGCATCCAAATCACGAATTTCATCTAATTTTTCAACCGCAAAAGCAAAGTGGTTCAAGATTGCTGGTTCAAATTCTTCATTAGCAGTTGTAAATGGCACATGAAGAAGTGAGCATGAGCTTGTCAAAACGATGTTTTCAGCTGGGATTTGCTCAAGAACAGCCAAGCTCTTTTCGTAGTTATTACGCCAGATGTTTTTACCATTGACAATACCTGCATAGAGAGTCTTGTCAGCTGGGAAACCACCTTTAACGAGTTCAAGAGTTTTCTTACCTTCAACGAAGTCAAGACCGATCGCATCTACTGGCAAGTTCACAAGGTCAGCGTAAACGTCACGAACGTCTCCGAAGTATGTTTGAAGCAAGACTTCAAGACCTTTCTTGTCAGCCAAGAGTTTGTTGTAAAGGTTCAAGAAGAGGGCTTTTTCTTCAGCAGTCAAGTCTTTTACAAGAGCAGCTTCATCCAATTGGATACAAGTTGCACCAAGTTCAGCCAATTTTGCAAAAACTTCTTGGTAAGCAGCTACTAAGCTGTCTACGAAGTCTTCCGCTTTCACGCCTTCTTCAAAGTCTGACAATTGAAGGAAAGTGAATGGACCTACAAGAACAGGACGAGTGTTCAATCCAAGTTCTTTGGCTTCTTGGAACTCATCAAAAATCTTGTGACCTGCAAGTTTAACTTGAGTGTCTTTTTCAAATTTAGGAACGATGTAGTGGTAGTTGGTGTTGAACCATTTCTTCATCGGAAGGGCGCGAACGTCCCCTTTTTCTCCTTGGTAACCACGTCCCAAAGCAAAGTAGCGCTCAAGGTCAGACAAGTCCAAGTTTTGAACTGAAGCAGGTACCACGTTAAAGAGGAAAGCTGCATCTAGGAAGTTGTCATAGTGAGAAAAGTCATTTGATGGAATTTCAGTGATGCCTTTTTCTTTGACAATGTTCCAGTGTTTAGCACGCAATTCTTTAGCCGCTGCCAAGAGTTCTTCTTCTGAGATTTCTTTTCTAAAGTATTTTTCAGTTGTAAATTTTAATTCGCGGAATTCACCCAAACGAGGGAAACCGATGATTGTAGTTGACATGTTTTGTCCTCCAAAAATTGTTGTTGAAACTATCTTAACAGAAAAGAAAGCGTCTGTATAATTGTAAAAAATTAGGCTTTGATATAGTTTGAAACTATATCGTTTTTCAAAGAACAAAAAAAGATTTGGAGAAGATTCCCCAAATCCTTTGATAGACAATGATTAACAGATTTTAAAGATAGCCATGTTCATAGTCAAACTTGAGTAAACCGAAAGATGACTATGGCTTGTTATTAGAAAAGACTATAAGTTGGTTTATCTATATTATACACTTGAGGCACTATAACTGTTAAATTTGTTAAAGTTTTCCAACTTCTTCCTATCAACTCTTTCCCTGTTCAAGTGGGACGACTGCTAGTGTCTTGCCTAAACTGGCTAGAACTTTTAAGACGGTATCCAACTGAGGACTGGTCTTTCCTGTTTCCATCCTAGCTATGACTGGCTGGCTCACTCCACTAAGTTCTTCTAACTTTTTCTGGCTAATTCCTTGCTCATGTCTAGCTTCAATTAACTCACTCATGATAGCTACTCGCATATCACTTTCAAGAATTTCTTCCTTGGTAAAGAGTTGAGACCGAACATCCTTCCAGTTACTCCCAACGGCACTATTCTTCATCACTTATCCCTCTTTCTTTTAAGTCCTTTAGTTCACGCTTAGCTTTTTAAAATTATAACTCAAAAGTTATTAAAAGTAAATCCAAATACTTACAAAAAGAAGACCTTAGAATCATTCTAAAGGTCTCATTTTTATTATTCGAAAAAATTACGAAAAGAGTTCTAAATTAGAGTTAATCCTGACTATTACTCCAGCTCTATCCCCTTCTCTCGGAGATTAGCCAGACACTCCTCATAGTAGGCATTGTCATGCTCGCTATAGATAGGGCTATTCAGCTTCTCCTCTGCTAAGTCTTCATAGGAAGGGCAGGTCTGGCCACGGTAGTTCTTGTCCAGCCACTCCGGACTAACCTTGTAGCCACGGTCAGCCATCTCCTCCATGATCAAGCGATGATAGGCATAGAGACGATAAGGCGAGTGGGTAAAGACATAGTCAACCGTCGCATGCTTTCTGCCCCAGCCATTGCCACGAAGGGCGCAGCACTCTCGATGTTGCCCCAAGAGCTGCGGACGGGGAAGTTGTGGAATCAAGTCCTCATGCCAAAGTCTCATGGGAGTCTCCTTTCAACAAGGTCGAATCTTGCAGATAAGCATTTGGGTAACGCTCAAGCAAATCTCTAGTTCTAGCAATCAAGTCTTGCTTGGAAGCTTGGCCAAAGCGATAGCGATCCAGCAAGAGCATATAGTCTTTGCGCTCATCAAGGCTGGCTTGCTTTTTAAAATAGCCCCAAATATGCTGAAAAGCGTTGCAAACCTGACCTCTGTGTTCTGGAATATGGCAGGCACAGTCAATCATCTCTTGAACCTGACTTAGCTCCACCACTTCTTGCTTGAGATACTGGCGAATATCCTTGTAAATATTGCTTGAATGGCTCAAAACAAGGTATTTATTTTCCGCCCAGAGTTGTTGACACTGGGATTTTTGGTTAGTTTGTTCCATCTTTCTCCTTACTTTCTATCCGTTTCCAGGAAATATGGAAACAAAGTTGTATCTAAAAATCTTTCAAAAATGTATTATTACTCCTATTTTATCATAATTCTATAAAAACCACTCGACCTGAGTAGAGCAAGTAATTTTTATAGAAAATGCTAATTTAGTGTAACGGTAAGAAATAAGCAATAAACTAGAAAAATACCCAAATTTTAAAATCCTAATCCCTGCGTCTATGTTCTCCATCTATTTTCTCATCAAATGTGAATCCTTTTGATTCCAGCTGATCAAGTTTCAGGCGAATCTTTTTAATAACATCCTCCCTATAATCTTCAAAATCATGTGGTGGTTCAAAAGTGTATTTACCTATCCAAAGAGTATAGATCATATTTTCTGGGATAATATCAAAATCAAAATAATTCTCATCAGTAGATAGAATCCCTTGAAATTTCCAAAATGATAAAAATTCCTTATCTCCAAAACAATCTATCGCATTCCATATACTACTATCCCATTTCTTAAATTGCCCAAATTTATTAACCGCACTTAGATAGGTCAATAGGAAGAAATCTTTCCGATTTAGCTTGGCAAAATTTTCATTATTAATCTCTAATTTTGTATAGTGAAGTCCCAAATCATGGAAGCTAAGTACTCTATGCTTTTCCATAAAATAAATGATTTCAGACTGGTCTAAACCTTCTTTCCTAAGAATAGTTTCCCAAAAATTTACAATCCTAGCTATTGTTTCCTTGCTTAAAGGAGTATTTCTCTCATATCTAGGGATTTCTTCATTCAATTTTTCTTCAACAATATAGTCCATTGCAGAGCTATTATAAGATTTCAGAGATTCCTGTATAGTAATACGTAGTAGTTTAGCTTTCTGAATTTCAGAAAAAGATTTATATTCGCTTGAGAGATATTGATAAAAATCTTTGTTATAGTTTGCCTCTCTTAGTTCTCTGGATAATTCATTACTGTCTGTTTCAAGTAATGTATTAAATTCCTCTTTTGTATGATTTAGAGGTTCTTCATAGAGAAAATAGGCTGGTTTATTCTTTTTATAGTTCGGTGGATATTGGTTATGGTCTGATTGCTGAATGTCAGATAATATTTCCTGTATGCTTCGTCCAAACTTGAAAATCTCTGTAAAACTTGTTTCTTCATCATCCTTAACTTTTATTTCTTCGTTCTTTAATAGTTGTTTATATAATTCAGGATAAAAAAGATAAGCGTAGATAATCCAAAGTTGCTGTTCTTCTTGAACATGTTCAAACTTCTTCCTTGAAAAGAATTCTTGATTGACATAGTCATTAAAATGATTACGATCTCGCAAATTTCTGTTTTCAAAGCTAAATCTTCTCCAAAAATCATCTGACAAACTCGTATTGAGTTTTTTACTTAACAACTCAAAATAATCTTGCCAAATATTTGATGGGTGAAGAACAAATGGTAGTTCTATCCGTCTATCAATAATTTTAGAGAGGAAATTATTGTCGTTAAGATGCACTTTCTCAATATCTCCAACAAAAACAATTGGAATCTTGCCATTAAGCAAGCTAAAAATTTTATAACTCTCCTCTTGTTGTTTGTTAGACATTCGATCAAAATCATCAATAACTAATACTTTTCGAGATAATGATAGACATTTAGAAGTTAGTAAACAACTGTAAAAACCATCTGATTTGATTTTAAAAAATTGATAGATTGCTACTAATAAAACAATACTCCCAATAATTAATTTAACACAAAAAGATTCAAAAAAAGAACTTAAACCCAAATCAACTACATTAGTCATTAAGATAGAAACTGCGACACATAAAACTATGAAAATCCTTAAAAGGCTATATACCAACGGGTGTAATTTTGAAAAAACAATCTCAATCGTTGAGCGGTTATCGCTTAATCTCCAAAAGTCTATCGTAACTAATTTTTTATTAGTATTCTTACCAACTTCAACTAGAAATTCTGTTTTTCCAGAACCCCAGTTCCCATTTAAGAAATAAGTTTTATTTTCTTCAAGTAATTTAGCAACATTTTTAGCTGCTACTGAAGTATCAATGTGCTTTAATGTAATAAATCTATCATCCATAGTATTTCTTTCTAAAAAACAAAATATTTCATAGCGCCTACTTTTATAAAAATTATACCACGAATCCACCAAAAAACGCCTTTAAATAATAATATATTGAACTGCACCCCAAAAGTTAGACATAAAAATCTAACTTTTGGGGTGTTTTTATTATGAAATTAACTTATGATGATAAAGTTCAGATCTATGAACTTAGAAAACAAGGCTATAGCTTAGAGAAGCTT